>JAGWPH010000068.1 GCA_028870615.1 Betaproteobacteria bacterium | reverse complement strand
GTCTTTCTTGACGAGGCCGATGCCCAGGCTGCCCAGGTTCCAGGAGACCACAACGCCACCCACGAACAGGATGACCGGAATGATCATGTAGCCCTGGTCCATAATGTCTTTAATTTCCATTACAACCCCCTTGATTTGTAGTGTTTTTTAGATGCACGCCCGCACAACTCCAGATGTTCCCCCGGCTACTGGGCAAGCCATGGTATCAAAAGGGAGGAGATTGAGCAATCCGTGACGCTGGGCTACACTGGGACACCCACGAAAATCATATTACAAAACGGGAGGATGGAGTATGCGTAGAGTATTGGCCGTGCTGGTGGGTTGGTGTGTCGGGGCGGTGTCTCTGTGGGCTGTGGCTGCGCACCCGATGCACGATTGCCCCGATTGTCCTGAAATGGTCTCGCTACCGGCGGGCAGCTTCATGATGGGAAGCAACGGCGAACACAAGGTTACTTTTGCCAAACCCTTTGCGATCGGAACAGTCCCGGTCACCCAGGGCCAGTGGCAGGCGATCATGGGCAAGAATCCCAGCGAGTTCGTGAATTGCGGCAGCAAATGCCCGGTGGAAAATGTCAGTTGGGACGATGTCCAGATATTCATCCTGCGGCTCAATGCCCGAACTGGAAAACACTATCGGTTACCTACCGAGGCCGAATGGGAATATGCCTGCAAGGCCAATGTTGTCAGCACCTATTGTGGCGGTAACGATCTCGATGAATTGGCCTGGTATGAAGACAACAGTGGCAACAGCACGCATCCTGTGGCGACCAAGCGCCCCAATGCCTGGGGCTTGTATGACATGAGCGGCAACCTGTGGGAATGGGTGGCAGACTGTTATCGCGACAAACTGCAAGATGCCCCCTCCAACGGAAGATCCCAGGAGAAGAACACCTATCCGCAGTTTACGGAAAATTGCCTGTCGCGCGTGCTCCGTGGTGGCTCCTGGCATAATTCGCCCCAGGACCTGATTGCCACCCGGCGCAGTGCGGAGGATCCCTCCGTGCGCGTTCATAGCATCGGTTTTCGGCTCGCGCGCAGCTTGTGAAAGGGCGCTCTCTTCTGGCGCTGACTGCCGGTGCTGTGTTGCTGGTACTGGCGGGCGCATTCTGGTTTTCCCACGGGACCTGGAGGCCCGCACCGGTTCTTGGCCCTACGGTCACTCTGCTCGATGATGGACGTCCCCTGCCTGAATTTCATATGCCCTCAACCCAGGGCGAGTTTTCTAACGCCACGCTGCGGGGACATTGGACCTTTCTGCTCTTTGGCTACACGCATTGCCCCGACCTCTGCCCCACCAATCTTGCGTTGCTCGCGGAGGTGACGCGCCAATTGAAAGGCACGCCATCTGTTCCCCAGGTGGTGTTTGTATCGGTGGATGCACCGCGCGATACCATCGATATCCTGCAGCGTTATGTTCCGGCGTTCAACCCGGGTTTTATCGGGGCCACGGGGAGCGATGCCGCACTGAAACCGTTGATCAAGGATCTCGGCGTTTATTACGCACTTAACGTGGGAGAAGTGCCGAAAGGCAGCGGTAAAAATTACAGCGTGGACCATACCAGCTCTATTTTTTTGATCGCACCCGACAGCAGCTTGCGCGCCGCATTTCAGATGCCTCTGGAAGCGCGTCAGATGGCGCGTGACACGGCCGCCATCATGGCGCGCTGAGAGAAATCATTCCACCCGCGTCCAGCGGTTATCTTCAAGATCGACGACTTCGTTGAAGATATCGCGATAAGACACATACACTGCGGCGATCAGGGTGGGAACCCCCATCATCAACAGCAGCACTCCCAGAATCGGTACGGCAAACGCGGTGGTGATCAGGGCCATCAACAGGGCGCCCATACCCAGGCTGTAGGCCAGGAAGGGAAGTGCATTGATGAGGCAGGCTTTGCCGCTCAGGGACAGGGCCTGCCTCAGGGAAAGATCGTTGAAGACCAGAAGCGCCGGCGCAAACCAGCCCAGCATCAGCAACACGGTCTGGACCAACGCCAGCGTGATGAAAATCGGTGTGAGGTCGGTGACCAGCGATTGCAGTTGTTCCAGATTGCCCGTGCCGTCCATGGACAAGGTTTGCAATTCGAGCATGCGTTGTCCACCCCAGAACAGCAGGAGGGTTGCCAGGATCACCTCGCCCAGCACGTTGACGCCGCCCAGGGCAATCAGCCGCGCAGATTTGCCGCGAAATCCTGCGAACAGGTGGGCGGCGGTCATGGACTGGCCGTTTTCGATGGCTCTGCAACCCACCATCAGGCCGGCAAACAGGATGGGAAGCATCAGCGAAAACAGGATCGGTCCGATGACCACGAGCATGCTGCACACCATGGTAAAGCCAAACCATAGGGTAATGACCTTGATCCAGCCGAAGGGGCTTTGAAACACCAGATGGAATCCTTCAGAGATCCAGAAAAAGCCTCGAAAGAAAGGAACGCGGCGGGGTGGGGTCATAGGGGCCAGTGGCATGAAGTCTCTTTGTGATGATACAGGATGCGTTCAAACCAGGTCGGATCGTGAGGATGGATGATTTCACCCGGACGGGGCAGGTGCAGGTCGAACAATCGGGACAACCAGAATCGCAGCGCGCCCGCGCGCAACATCATGGGCCAGGCGGCCTGCTCCGTGGCAGAGACCGGACGCCGCGCATGATAGGCCGCGACCAGCGCGTGCACGCGCAGCGGGTCGAGCGCAGCCTGCGGGGTCACACACCAGTCATTGACAACAATGGCGAGGTCGTACAGCCAGGCATCCGTCCCGGAAAAATAGAAATCGATGACGCCGCCCACATGCTCTCCATCGAACAGGACGTTATCCCGGAACAAATCGGCGTGGACGGGGCCGCGCGGCAGCGTGTCAAAACGATGGGCCGTCTGGAACGCGAGTTCCTGGTCCAGCAGGGTGCTTTGTGCGGCATTGAGAAAAGGCCTGACCTTGGCTGCGGTGCTCACCCACCAGGAGGGCCCGCGCGGATTGGGGGTGTTGTCGGGGTAATCGGCTGCAGCTTGATGAAGGCGTGCCACCTGATCTCCGAAAGTGGCGCAATGGGCTGGCGTCGGGGCCATCTGCGACTGGCCCGACAGGCGGGTCACCAGGCTTGCAGGCCGCCCGCACAGCATGCGAAAAAACTGCCCCTGCTGATCAGGAATCGGGCGTGGGCAGGGAATCCCGCGTTGCGCCAGATGATCCATCAGATGGAGGTAGTAAGGCAGTTCCGAGGGCTGTAATTTTTCAAACAGGGTCAAGACAAAGCGACCCTGGTCGGTGGTCACAAAATAGTTGGTGTTCTCGATCCCGGCGGCGATGGCGGTCTGTTCCAGCAGGGATCCGACGGCATACTGGGTCAGCCACTGGGACAGGGCTTCGCGGGGTACGGGAGTAAATACAGCCATGGACCGGGTTGCTTCAAAACTCCAGGATATCCCAACGGGGGACCTGCAGTCCGCTGTCCATGCTGTCGTAACGGCGCCAGACGTTGGCTCCTTGATCGTCAATCAGGTAGTAGGGTGGACCGATTTTGGGAGTGACCTTGATCTTGTACAGGCGACCATTGACGCGGTACTCCTCGAAAGTGGCGCTGTCGCGTTCCACGATGGTGACTTCCGGTTCGGTGGCCGGAACATCCTGGCTCATTCCGGGAGACGGTGGGGCATTTGCGCCATAATCGGGGGGAGGCGGGGCATCATCCGGCAAGGGCTCGAGATTGGCGGGCCGTTCTGCCAGAACCGCAAAGGGCAAGGCGATGAACAATAGAAACAGCAGGCGCATGGTGAATTTCATGACCCGATTCTACCAGTCCGGCACGCATTCAGTACACTAAGACCATGCAGCGACCCACCTACTCTCCCCGCGCCTTGCGCGCGTACCTGCGTCAGGGCGGATTGATCGCCTACGCCACCCAGGCCGTATTTGGTTTGGGGTGCGATCCCTGGAGTCCGCGCGGAGTGCGGCGCCTGCTGGCACTGAAGCGCCGCCCAAGCCATAAAGGCCTGATCGTCATTGCCGAACGTCAGGAGCGGCTGGCCCCTTTCCATCGGCGCCTGACACCAGCGCAGCAGGTTCGGATCCAAAGCCGCTGGCCGGGAGCCCATACCTGGCTGATGCCGGCGGCACCGCGGGTTCCCCGATCCCTCACGGGGCGGCGCCGACAACCCGGGCAATGGCCCCGGATTGCCTTGCGGGTGGACGCGCATCAGGATGCCGCGGCGCTTTGCCGCCATCTCAAAATGGCCCTGGTCTCCACCAGTGCCAACCGCGCTGGCCAGCGTCCGCTGCAGACCACGCGGGCCTGTCTGCGTCAGTTTGGAAAACAGGTGCGGGTGATTCCGGGGCGAGTGAAGGCGCACTGTCGGCCTTCCACCATTACCGATTTGATGAGTGACCGGGTCTTCAGGTCTTGAGGGCGCGCCAACCGATATCGGAGCGATACTGCATTCCAGAAAAGCGGATGGCCAGCACCCGGGCGTAGGCGATCTGGCGCGCCATGCGCAAAGTATCCCCCAGCGCCGTGACGCAAAGCACGCGTCCTCCCGCCGTGACGATGGTGTCGTCCTGGCGCGCGGTCCCTGCATGAAACACGTGGCACTCGGCATTGTCGGTGCCCAGGTCGGTGACGACATCGCCGCGCCGTGGCGCTGCGGGATAACCCTCGGCCGCCAGCACCACCCCAATGGCGGGGCGTCGGTCCCACTGGACTTCCACCTGGTCCAGGGTGCCTGCAATGCCATGTTCCAGGAGGGTCAACAGATCGCTTTTCAGGCGCATCAGGATGGGCTGGGTTTCGGGATCACCCATGCGGCAGTTGAATTCGAGCGTCCTGACCGTGCCTGCCGCGTCAATCATCAATCCGGCGTACAGAAATCCGGTATAGGGAAGGCCATCCCGTTTCATGCCCTGCACCGTGGGCAGGATGATTTCGCGCATCACCCGCCCATGGAGGGCCGGGGTGATCAGCGGTGCCGGCGAATAGGCCCCCATCCCCCCCGTATTGGGCCCGGCATCGCCGTCCAGGAGACGCTTATGGTCCTGGCTGGTGGCCAGGGCAAGCACGTGTTCGCCATCCACCAGAACGATGAAACTGGCTTCTTCACCCTGCAGGCATTCCTCGATGACCACCCGGTGTCCTGCACCCCCCAGGGCGCCACCCATGATGTCGTCCACGGCGCGGTGGGCTTCTTCCAGGGTTTGGGCCACCACCACGCCCTTGCCGGCAGCCAGGCCATCGGCCTTGATGACGATCGGGGCGCCCACCTCCTCCAGGTAGGCGTGGGCTGACGAGGGTTCCTCAAAGGTCTGGTAAGCGGCTGTGGGGATGCCATGGCGCACCATGAACCGTTTTGCAAAATCCTTGGAGCCTTCAAGCTGTGCCGCGGCCTGGGTCGGTCCAAAGATGGGCAGGCCGGCGGCCCGGAAGGCATCCACAACCCCTTCGGAAAGCGGCGCTTCAGGCCCCACCACCGTCAAGCCAATGGTTTCGCGCCGGGCAAATTCCAGCCAGGCCTTCACCCCTTGCACCGGCGCGTTGTGCACGCCTTCTTCCAGGGGGGTGCCCGCGTTGCCGGGCGCCACATACACACGCGATACTCTGGGGGATTGGGCCAGGCGCCAGGCCAGGGCATGCTCGCGTCCACCGGAACCGATCACCAGGACTTTCATGGGGCACTCAATGACGGAAGTGGCGGATGCCGGTAAACACCATGGCCAAGCCCTGTTCATTGGCCGCTGCGATGACGTCGTTGTCTTTCAGGCTGCCGCCGGGTTGAATGATTGCGGTGACACCTGCTTCGGCGATGACGTCGATGCCATCGCGGAAAGGAAAAAACGCATCGGAGGCGGCAACACTATGCGCCAGGGACAAGCCCGCGTGTTCCGCCTTGCGGCGCGCAATACGGGTGCTGTCCACCCGGCTCATCTGTCCCGCACCGATGCCCAGGGTGCGTCCCCGAGCGCAGAAAACGATGGCGTTGGATTTGACGTAGTGCGCCACATGAAAGGCCAGGCGCAGATCAGCCATCTGCTGCGGGCTGGGCTGGACGCGCGTGACCACGCGCAGCGTCGCTTCATTCAGGGTCAGCGTATCGGGCGTTTGAATCAACAGGCCGCCACCGACCCGCTTCATGTCCCAGCCGTTATGTCCCTGTCCGAGGGGAACCTGGAGGACGCGAATATTTCCTTTGGCTTCCAGGGCCTTCAAGGCCGCGGCAGTGTATTCCGGAGCGATCAGCACTTCGACGAACTGGTTCAACAGCGCACTGATCACGGCCTCATCCACGGGTCGATTGAAGGCAATGATGCCCCCAAAGGCCGAGGTGGGATCGGTGGCAAACGCGCCTTGGTAGGCTTCCAGGGGAGAGGCGCCAAGGGCCACGCCGCAGGGATTGGCATGTTTGACGATGACGCAGGCCCCGCCACTCAGTCCGCGCACGCAGTCCCAGGCGGCATCGCTGTCGGCAATGTTGTTGTACGACAGCGCTTTGCCCTGCAGCTGCCGGTATTGCGACAGCACGCCTTCCGCCATGCGCGGTTCGCGGTAGAACGCGCCCGATTGATGGGGGTTTTCGCCATAGCGCAACCCCTGGTGCTTGGTAAACGTGAGATGCAGGCGTTGGGGAAAGCCGTCAAAATCAGGGCCCGCTTCGATACCCGACAAGTAGTTGGCAATTGCGCCATCGTATTCGGCGGTATGCGAGAAGGCCTTCACGGCCAGTCGAAATCGTGTGGCATCCGTCAGGGCCCCTTTGCCCTTTCTCAGTTCTTTCAGCATCGGCTTGTAATCGGCGGGGTCGGTCAGGACAGCCACATGGCGATAATTTTTGGCTGCGGAGCGCACCATGGCCGGGCCGCCGATATCAATGTTCTCGATGGCCGCTTCCAGCGTGCATTCCGGATTGGCGATGGTTTCGCGAAACGGATACAGGTTAACCACCACCAGATCAATGGGGGAGATGCCATGCATGGCCATGGCATCAAGATGTGTGCGCAGGTCGCGACGTCCCAGGATGCCACCATGAATCTTGGGGTGCAGGGTTTTAACCCGGCCATCGAGCATTTCCGGAAAGCCGGTGAAGTTGGCCACCTCTACGACGGGGATGCCCGCATCACGCAACAGCAGCGCTGTCCCGCCTGTGGAGAGGATCTCGATTTTCAGGGCATGCAGTGCACGCGCCAGTTCGACAGCGCCCTGTTTATTGGAAACGCTGATGAGTGCGCGCTGTATGGTCATTTCACCCCGTAGTGCTGCATTTTCTTGCGCAGGGTGTTGCGGTTGATGCCCAGAATTTCGGAAGCCTGGGTCTGGTTGCCTTCGGTGTGGGTCAGAACCACTTCCAGCAGGGGTTTTTCCACGCTGCCGATGACCATGTCGTATACCCCGCTACATTTTTCACCATCCATGTGGCTGAAATAATCGGTGACCAGGCGTCGTACGCAGGCCGACAGTTCGGTTTCGGGTTTGCTCATGCGGCCAGAGCCTCGCTCAGGGATTCGGTGTCGTATTCCAGGCGCTGTCCCCGGCTGTGCAATAAGCTGAAAAAGGCATTCACCGCTTCACGCTGTTCCGTCACAGTCACAAGCTGGTTCATGGCGTGGCGGAAAGCGGCTGACCCCTTGAGGCCGCGGGTATACCAGCTGATGTGTTTGCGTGCCACGCGGACGCCGGTTTCCAGTCCGTAAAAAGTGTAGAGATCTTCCAGGTGGAGGCCGAGCACCGCGTGAATTTCGCTGACCTCGGGTGCTGCCAGCAACGTGCCGGTGGTGAGGTAATGATCGATTTCGCGAAAGATCCAGGGGCGTCCCTGCGCGGCGCGTCCGATCATGAGGCCGTCAGCGCCGGTGAGGTCCAGCACCTGACGGGCCTTCTGCGGTGAAGTGATGTCGCCGTTGGCCACCACCGGAATGCCCACGTTTGCCTTGACTGCGGCAATCGTGTCGTATTCGGCGTCTCCCATGTAAGCGCAGGCCCGGGTGCGTCCATGAATGGCCAGCGACTGGATCCCCGCATTTTCGGCGATGTGGGCGACAGACAGCGCATTGCGATGGGAGCGGTCCCAGCCCGTGCGAATCTTGAGGGTGACGGGAACCGGCACAGCAGCCACGACGGCCTCGATGATGCGCTGGACCAGCGCTTCGTTTTGCAACAGGGCGGACCCCGCCATGACGTTGCACACTTTCTTGGCGGGACAGCCCATGTTGATGTCGATGATCTGGGCACCCTGATCGACGTTGTAGCGGGCTGCTTCGGCCATCATGGCCGGATCGGCTCCGGCGATCTGGACGGATTTGGGTTCGACTTCGCCCCGGTGATCGGCGCGGCGCCGGGTTTTTGCAGAGCCCCACAGCAGGGAATTGGAAGAAACCATCTCGGACACCGCCATCCCGGCACCCATGGTTTTGCACAGTTGGCGGAAGGGGCGATCAGTGACTCCCGCCATGGGGGCAACCATCAGGTTGTTTTTAAGAAGGTAGGGACCAATCTGCATGGGGGTTGTCGCGAACTGTGACGAAAGGACGAGATTATACCGCCGATTGGACGAACGCAGAAACACTAATGCGCTGCGTCCCAGTGCGGACCCCAACCCACTTCCACCAGCAGTGGGACCGCCAGGCGGGCCACCCCCTCCATCAGTCCAGGCAAAACCTGCAACACCGTTTCGCGTTCATTGTCGGGAACCTCCAGCACCAGTTCGTCGTGCACCTGCAGACTCAACAGGGAGTGCATCCGGTGTTGATCCAGCCAGTTTTGCACCGCGATCATGGCGCGTTTGACGAGATCGGCGGCGGTTCCCTGCAACGGGGCATTGATGGCAGCGCGCTCGGCCCCCTGGCGCCGTCCGGCGCCACCATGGCGCAGCTCGGGCAGCCACAGGCGCCGGCCAAACAGGGTTTCCACGTAACCGTTCTGGCGCGCGGCCTCGCGCGTGCGCTCCATGTAGGCGGCGACGCCGGGGTAGCGGTGGAAGTAGCGCTCCATGTAGGCCTGGGCTGCCGCGCGCTCGATCCCGAGCTGGGAGGCCAGCCCAAACGCAGACATGCCATAGATCAGGCCAAAGTTGATGGTTTTGGCGGCGCGTCGCTGCTCCGGGCTGACCTCCTGCGGCGTCACGCCAAAAATTTCCGCAGCGGTGGCGCGATGTACGTCCAGCCCGGCCCCAAAGGCAGACAGCAGACCGGCATCTTCCGACAGGTGGGCCATGATGCGCAATTCGATCTGCGAGTAATCGGCCGATACCAGAACATGTCCCGGAGGGGCGATGAATGCAGCGCGGATGCGTCTTCCCTCTGGAGTGCGCACGGGAATGTTTTGCAGGTTGGGATCGCTGCTGGCGAGGCGGCCGGTCACCGCCACGGCCTGGGCGTAATGGGTGTGAACCCGGCCGGTGCGGGGGTTGACCCGGCGGGGCAGGGCATCCGTATAAGTGGACTTGAGCTTGGCAAGCCCGCGGTATTCCAGGATCAGTTTGGGGATGGGGTAATCCAGCGCCAACTGCTGCAGCACATCTTCGTCAGTGGAAGGCACGCCCCCTGGCGTTTTCTTGCGCACCGGCAGGCCCTGTTCGTCAAACAGCACCACCTGGATCTGTTTGGGTGAGTTCAGATTGAAGGGGTGGCCGGCGGCTGCATGGGTGCGGGCTTCCAGGTCCAGCAACTGGATTCCCAGTTCGGCACTTTGCCGTTCCAGCTGGGGTACATCGAGCAGCACGCCATTGCGTTCCATGCGCCATAACACCTGCTGCAGGGGCAGTTCGAGATCGCGATAGATGGACAGCAAGGCCTGGTCCTGGGCAATTTGCGGGTAGAGCACCTGATGCACCTGAAGGGTGATATCGGCATCTTCAGCGGCATACTCGGTGGCGCGGTCCAGGGCCACCTGGTCAAATCCGATGGCGTGAGCGCCTTTGCCGGTCACCGCTTCATAGGACAAGGTATCGCGCTGCAAATGCCGGCGTGCCAGATTCTCCAGGTTGTGCGGTTGATGCGCTTCCAGCACATACGATTCGAGCAGCGTATCGTGTGCGATGCCGCGCAGGGTAATCCCTTCATTGGCCAGCACATGCTGATCGTATTTGAGGTTTTGTCCCACCTTGAGGGCGGTGGGATCTTCCAGCCAGGGTTTGAGGCGGGCCAGGGTCTGTGCAAAATCGGGCTGTTCCATGCTGTCCGGGCCGCGATGTCCCAGGGGAATGTAAGCGGCTTCCCCCGCCGTGATGCACAGGGACAGGCCCACCAGGCGTGCTTCGAGCGGATCAAGAGACGTGGTTTCCGTATCCAGGGCGGTCAACGCGGCCCCGCGGATTTTGCCCAGCCAGTCTTCCAGCTGTGCCGTGGTCAGCACGGTCTGGTAGTGCGTCGCCGGAGGCGGCGCGGGAGGTGGTGGCGCGGCCGTGGCCGGCCCTGGGGTATCGTCGGTCTTGGGCGTCATCCAGCTGCGCAAATCATAGCGTTCGGCCAGCATCTGCAAGGCGGCCTGGTCTGGCGGCGTGACAGTGAGTTGCTCGGGACTTTGCGGCAGGGGGACGTCGCAGCGGATGGTGAGCAAGCGGCGGGCCTGGGGCAACCAGTCCTGCGCCGTGCGCAGATTGTTTCCCACGACGCCAGGGATATCCGCTGCGTGTGTCATGAGGGCATCCAGCGACGCATATTGCTGGAGCCATTTGGCAGCCGTCTTGGGACCGACTTTGGCAACCCCCGGCACGTTGTCCACGGGGTCACCGATGAGGGTCAGGTAATCAATAAACTGGTCCGGACGGACACCATATTTTTCCGTTGCCGAAGCGCTGTCCAGACGCTCGTTGCTGAGGGTGTTGATCAGGCTGACCTGACCGTCAAGCAATTGCACCATGTCCTTGTCGCCGGTGGAAATGACTGTGCTGATGCCGGCTTGTCCGGCCTGGCGGGTCAACGTGCCGATGACATCATCCGCTTCGACGCCTTCAATGATCAGGAGCGGCCAACCCAGGGCGCGCACCGCACGCTGCAGGGGTTCGACCTGCAGAACCAGGTCCGGCGGCATGGGCGAGCGATGTGCCTTGTACTCGGGATACCAGTCCTCCCGAAAAGTGGGGCCCTTGGCATCGAACACGCAGGCTGCATAATCCGGCTTATAATCCGCCATCAGCCTGCGCAGCATGTTGAGCACCCCGAAAATGGCACCGGTGGGTTCCCCCAGGCGGTTGCGCAGGTCGGGAAGGGCGTGGAACGCCCGATACAGATAGGACGATCCGTCCACCAACAACAGCAATTTTTGCGAACGATCCGCCATACGGCAATTATGGCAGAACTTGGGAAAAGCACCGAACCATCAAGATGACCTCGCTCCTGATCAATGGTAAAAAACTGGTACTCACAACCGACCCGGACACCCCCTTGCTGTGGGTGATTCGCGACGTGGTGGGATTGACCGGCACCAAGTTTTCCTGCGGTGTGGGGCTGTGCGGCGCCTGTACCGTGCATCTGGATGGCGAGCCCATCCGTTCCTGCATCACTCCCCTGTCCTCGGCGGCCAACAAAAAAGTCACCACCATCGAAGGATTGTCCATCCACGGGGAACATCCGGTCCAGCAGGCCTGGGTCGCTCTGGAAGTGGCCCAGTGCGGCTACTGCCAGTCCGGCCAGATCATGAGTGCCGCGGCCTTGTTGGCGCATCACCCCCATCCCACCGATGCCGACATTGATGAGGCGATGAATGGAAACCTGTGCCGCTGTGGAACCTACAACCGCATTCGCGCGGCCATTCACAAGGCGGCCGGAAAGGCCTGAGTTTGAGGGTTCATGAATACCGCCAATATCAGGTCCTATCTGCTCGATCTTCAACAGCGCATTGTCACGGCCCTCGAAGCCCTGGATGGCAAGACGTTCCGGCGTGACACCTGGGAGCGTTCCGAGGGGGGCGGAGGCATCAGCGCCCTGGTGGAAGAAGGGAATCTGTTCGAGCGCGGCGGGGTCAATTTTTCGCATGTCATGGGCCGCGGGTTGCCGCCCTCCGCCACGGCACATCGTCCGGAACTGGCAGGGCGTCACTTCGAGGCCCTGGGCGTGTCGCTGGTGCTGCACCCACGCAATCCCTACGCGCCCACGGTCCACATGAACGTGCGCTGCTTTACGGCCTTTGACGAGCACCACGCGCCCGTCTGGTGGTTTGGCGGCGGGATGGACCTCACGCCCTACTACGGCTTTGTGGAAGATGCCGAACATTTTCATCGTACCTGCAAGAAGGCGCTCGATCCCTTCGGTGTCGATTACTATCCGCGTTTCAAGAAGTGGTGCGATGAATATTTTTATCTCAAACATCGCCAGGAACCGCGCGGCGTCGGCGGAATTTTTTTCGATGATTTCAACGCCTTGCCCTGGCCTCAGGCCGAGGCCCTGTGGCAAAGCGTGGGCGACCATTTTCTTCCGGCCTATCTGCCCCTGATGGAGCGCCGGCGCGGCTTGCCTTACGGCGAGCGCGAACGGGACTTCCAGGCGTACCGGCGCGGCCGCTATGTGGAATTCAATCTGGTCTATGACCGCGGCACCTTGTTTGGACTGCAGTCCGGCGGGCGCACTGAATCCATCCTGATGTCCCTGCCGCCCATCGTGCGCTGGCGTTATGACTGGCATCCCCAACCCGGTAGCCGGGAAGACGTGCTGCTCAAGGAGTTTATCAACGGACGCGACTGGGTGTGATGGACACCTTTCTGCAGCAGCTGATCAATGGCATCACTCTGGGAAGCATCTACGCCTTGGTGGCCCTGGGGTACACCATGGTGTACGGCATCCTGGAGCTCATCAATTTTGCCCACGGCGAAGTGTTGATGGTGGGAGCCCTGGTCGCGCTCACGGTCATCCAGGGATTGACCGGATGGGGTTGGCCGGCGCCGTTGGCGGTGCTGGTGGCGGTTCTGGCAGCCATGGTGGTGTGCATGACGCTGGGGCTCGCCATCGAGCGGGTGGCCTATCGCCCCTTGCGCCGTGCTCCCAAACTGGCGCCGCTGATCACGGCCATCGGCCTGTCCATCGTGTTGCAACAGGTCGCCGCGCTGATCTGGGGTCGCGGTTATTTGTCATTTCCCGCAGTGCTGCCGCCCGTCAGTGTTGTCTGGGGAGGCGTCATCATCACCGCCATTCAGGGCGCCATCATTGTTCTGGCCGCGCTGATCATGGCCGGCTTGCTGGTGCTGGTGCAGAAAACCGCGTTGGGGCGCGCCATGCGTGCGACGGCGCAGAATCCTGCCGTGGCGCAACTGATGGGCGTGAATACCGACCGCATCATCGCCTGGACTTTCGTGATCGGCTCGGGGCTTGCTGCAGTGGCCGGAGTGATGGTGGCGGCCTATTACGGGGTGGGCAATTACACCATGGGCTTCATGCTGGGGCTCAAGGCTTTCACCGCCGCCGTGCTGGGGGGCATCGGCAACCTTGCCGGAGCCATGTTGGGCGGGCTCCTGCTGGGCGTGGTGGAAGCCCTGGGAGCAGGGTACATCGGGGACCTCACAGGCGACTTCTTCGGCAGCAACTATAAGGATGTGTTTGCCTTCATGGTGCTGATCGGCGTGTTGGTGTTCCATCCCAATGGACTGCTGGGCAGTCGTGCGCGCGAGAAAGTGTGATCCCATGACACGCACCCGATCGATGTTGCTGGGTGCGGCGGCCGTGCTGTTGCTGGTGTTGCCCTTTGTCACGGATGCCGCGTTGGGGCATGGCTGGGTACGCATTCTCGATTTTGCGCTGCTCTATGTATTGCTGGCGCTGGGGCTCAACATTGTGGTGGGCTATGCCGGTTTGCTGGACCTGGGTTATGTGGCATTTTTTGCGGTGGGGGCGTATTGCTATGCGCTGCTGGCCTCACCGCACTTCGATCTGCATTGGCCGCTGTGGGCGCTGTTGCCCGCAGGAGCCTTGCTGGCAGCCAGTTTCGGTGTATTGCTGGGAACCCCTACGCTGGGGTTGCGCGGGGATTATCTGGCCATTGTCACGCTGGGGTTTGGCGAGATCATCCGCATTTTTCTCAACAACCTCAATACGCCCGTCAACATCACCAATGGACCCCAGGGAGTCAGCCTGATCGATCCCTTGCGCATCGGTCCCTGGTCGCTGGGGCAGGTGCATCATCTGGGCGGACTCGAGATCCCCATCGTAGTGAATATTTATTTTCTGTTTCTGGTGGGTGTGCTGCTGGCTATCGTGCTCTCGCGCCGCCTCGAACATTCGCGCATCGGTCGGGCCTGGGCAGCAATCCGCGAGGATGAGGTCGCTGCTGCCAGCATGGGATTGCACACGCGCAATCTCAAATTGTTGGCCTTTGCCATGGGTGCCAGTTTTGGCGGATTGTCCGGCGGGCTGTTTGCAGGGTTTCAGGGGTTCGTCAGTCCGGAGAGTTTTACCCTGCAGGAGTCGGTGATGATCCTGTGCATGGTGGTGTTGGGTGGAATGGGCAACATTGCCGGCGTGGTGCTGGGTGCCGTGCTCCTGTCCGTATTGCCCGAAGCGTTGCGTGCAGCAGGGGGCCTGCAGCAGGACCTGCTCGGACGGGTCTGGGTGGACCCCTCCAATCTGCGCCTGTTGCTGTTTGGCCTGGCCCTGGTGCTGATGATGCTGCTGCGCCCGGAAGGGTTGTTGCCGGCGCGGGCGCGCCAGCGCGAATTGCATGGTTAGGGGTCAGGCTTCATTTTTGCTGGAAGCCGCCGGCATCGGCAAACGCTTTGGCGGATTGCGTGCCCTGAACGGCGTTTCGCTAGCGCTTCAGCCGGACACCATCACCGGACTGATCGGCCCCAACGGGGCCGGCAAAACCACATTCTTTAATGTGCTGACCGGCATCTACCGTCCCGACGAAGGCACGCTGCTTTTCGAGGGGCAACCCCTGCCGATGGGACAGCCGCATGAGGTGGCGGCCCGTGGCATCGCGCGGACGTTTCAGAACATCCGCCTGTTTGCCAATATGAGTGTTCTGGAAAATGTCATGGTGGGACGTCATGTGCGGACCCGGGCGGGGGTTCTGGGGGCCCTGTTCCAAACCGGTGCCACGCGCCATGAAGAAGACACCATCCTGACGCGCGCACGGGAATTACTGGACTATGTGGGCATCGGCACCCAGGGGGAGCGCATCGCCAACACTTTGTCCTATGGGGATCAGCGGCGCCTGGAAATTGCGCGCGCCCTGGCGACGGACCCCCGGTTGCTGGCGCTGGACGAGCCTGCAGCCGGCATGAATGCTGCCGAGCGCGCGCGACTGGGGGATCTTATCCGGCGCATCCGGACCGACGGCACGGCGGTGTTGCTGATCGAGCACGATGTCAAATGGGTGATGCAGTTGTGCGACCGGATTTCGGTGCTGGATTATGGCGAATGCATTGCCGAGGGAACACCGCAGGCCGTCCAGAACGATCCCAAAGTGATCGAAGCCTACCTGGGCGTGGGGGCGACGTGACGGCACTGCTGCAGGTTGAAGGGTTGAGCGTGCATTATGGCGGCATCGAAGCCGTGACGGGCCTTGACCTGGAAGTGCGCCAGGGTGAACGGGTCACGCTGATCGGCGCCAATGGCGCCGGCAAGAGCAGCACCCTCAAGGCCCTGGCTGGTCTGGTGGTGCCCAGCGCCGGCTCGATTCGCTATGACGGCGTTGATTTGCGTACGGTGCCCGCCTGGCAGCGGGTGGGGCGGGGCCTCAGCCTGGTCCCCGAAGGACGCGGCGTATTCAGCCGCCTCAGCGTCGAAGAAAACCTGTTGATGGGCGCTTACCATCGCAACGGCGCAACGGGCCTTTATGAGGAACTGGAGCGCGTTTATGGACTGTTTACACGCTTGCATGAGCGTCGCCACCAGGCTGCCGGCACGCTCTCCGGGGGCGAACAGCAGATGCTGGCGATTGGGCGGGCCTTGATGGCTGCACCGCGCCTGTTGATGCTGGACGAGCCCAGCATGGGGCTGGCGCCGCTGATGGTGGAAAGGATTTTTGAAGTGATCCGCAACATTGCCGAAGCGGGTGTCACGTTGCTGCTGGTGGAACAGAATGCCCGCCTGGCGCTGGAGATTTGCGATCGCGCTTACGTAATGGAGTCGGGGCGCATCGTGCTGACGGACAGTGCCGCCCGCTGCCTTGACAATCCGCTGGTGCGGTCGGCTTATCTGGGATAGGGTCAGACCTCACTGCACCGGCGTCTTGACCCCCGCCCGCCATTGGTAGAGCGTCACCTGCCCGCCCTTGAGATCCCCGTGTTCGTCAAACCGGATGTTGGCCGTGACCCCCGGATAATCGATGCTGGCCAACGCAGGCTGATATTTGGCCGGGTCGGCAGAATCCGCTGCCTTCATGGCGGCGATCATGACGCCCACTGCATCATAGCTGTAAGGAGCGTAGTCCTGGATATCGCCGTACTGGGCGTTAAAGCGTTTCTGGAAATCGGCACCCTTCGGCATTTTTTCCAGAGGCACGCCGGGCAGGCTGCAATACACCCCCTCGGCGGCATCTCCCGCCAACTGGGCAAATTCGTGGGAGCACCCCCCATCGCCGGTCAGGAAAGCGGAAGTGATTTTGAGTGTCTTGATCTGTTTGGCCATGGGGCCGCTCTGGGCATCCATGCCACCGTAAAAAATCAGGTCTGGTTTTTTGGATTTGATGCGCGTGAGGATGGCTGAAAAATCCGTGCCGTGGTCGTCGGTATGCTCACGGGCAACCACTTTGCCGCCACCGGCCGCCACCGCTTTTTCAAATTCGTCGGCGAGCCCCTGGCCATAGGCCGTGGCATCGTCAATGACGGCCACGGTCTGGGCCTTCAGTGTGCCCGTGGTGAATTGTCCCAGTACCCGGCCTTGCTGTTCATCGTTGGCCATGACGCGATACGCTGTCCTGAAGCCCTGGTGGGTGTATTTGGGATTGGTGGCCGAAGGGGAGATCTGCACCACGCCGGCATCGGAATAGATTTTGGAGGCCGGGATGGTGGTGCCGGAATTGAGGTGGCCCACCACGCCATTGACTTTGGCATCCACTAATTTCTGGGCCACGATGGTGCCGGTTTTGGGATCCGCGGCATCGTCTTCGCCTACCAGTTCAAAGTGGGCCTTCTTGCCGCCGATGACAATGTTCTGGGTGTTGGCGTCTGCGATGGCGAGCCGTGCGCCATTTTCATTGTCCCGTCCCAGATGGGACTGGGGCCCGGTTAATGGGGCCACCGATCCAATCCGGATGATGAGGGTGTCACTGCCGGCAGCAGGAGGCGGCGCTTTGCCGCATCCTGCCAGAACCAGCGCTGCGACCAGCAGTGAGGCATGCGCCTCTTTCAGATGGAGGCGCATGGGGGCCTAGTGGGACAACACCCATTTGACCAGGGTATGCAGATCGGCATCAGCGATCTTTGGATTGGCCGGCATCGGCATTGCGCCCCAAACGCCACCTCCCCCGTTCTTGACCTTGGTCACCAGTTTGGCTTCAGCGTCGGCCTGGCCCTTGTATTTGGCGGCGACATCCTTGTAGGAGGGGCCAACCACTTTCTTGTCTTCAGCATGGCAAGCAAGGCAGCCGTTCTTTTTGGCCAGTGCAAGGCCGGCGTCCTCTGCCAGTGCGTTTCCCAAGGTCAGCAGGCCAGCAGCAAACAGTACAACTTTCAGCGATTTCATGAGCAAATTCTCCAAATGTATAGAGGGGTGACGAGAATGGGGGACAGACCCCATTTTTCTTCACATTTGTTGTTGCCGTCTCCTGAAACGAAAACGAGGACTGTCCCCTATTTTCGCCTTGGGGCTTTGCCTCCTCCATTTTCACCGCACATGATAGCCGATTTTTTAGACCATCTCCACAAGATCACCCCGAACAGGATCATGGGCAGACTGAGCCACTGTCCCATACTGAGGCCCAGACTCAACAGGCCGAGAAAGTCGTCCGGCTCGCGGGTGAATTCCACCAGAAAACGAAAGCTGCCATACCCCAACAGGAACAATGCGGAAATCTGCCCCATCGGGCGTTGCTTGCGGCTGAACCACAGCAGGATCGCGCCCAGTACCAGGCCTTCGAGGATGGCCTCATACAACTGCGAGGGATGGCGCGGCAAGGCATCCACATGGGGGAAGACCATCCCCCAGGAAACCGTGGTGACCCGCCCGGGCAGTTCGCCGTTGATGAAATTGCCGATGCGGCCAAATCCCAGGCCGAAGGTGACCAGGGGAGCCACGAAATCGGTGACTTCCAGCCAGCGTCGCCCATGGCGCCGGGCAAACAGCCAACCGCCCAGGATCACGCCCAAAAATCCGCCATGAAAAGACATCCCGCCCTGCCATACCGCCAGGATGTCGAAAGGGTGCGCCAGGTAATAGTCCGGTTTGTAGAACAGCACATACCCCAGGCGGCCGCCCAGGATGACGCCCAGCACCACATAGGTCAGAAAGTTGTCGGCCTGCTCCACGGTCCAGTGAAGCCATGGTTGCGTCCGGATGCGCCAGCGTGCCGCCCAGGCCCCGGCCAGAAACCCGATGAGATACATGAGGCCGTACCAGCGTACGGCAAGCGGGCCCAGATGAATGGCCACCGGATCGAAGTCGGGATGAATCAGCATGGGAACGCCGCCTTGGGATAAAATGGTGGATTATACCGACCCCAAGTTGCAGGAGATTTTTCATGGCAGACAATCGCCGAAGCCGGATCATTACCGAAGGTGTTCAACGCTCCCCCAACCGGGCCATGCTGCGGGCCGTGGGCTTTGGGGATGGGGACTTCAACAAGCCCATTGTGGGCATTGCCAACGGGCACAGCACCATCACGCCCTGCAATGCCGGGCTGGGCGAGCTGTCCGCGCGCGCCGAAGTGGCGCTGCGCGCGGCAGGCGCCATGCCGCAGACGTTTGGCACCATCACGGTTTCCGACGGCATTTCCATGGGCACCCAGGGCATG
>JAGWPH010000067.1 GCA_028870615.1 Betaproteobacteria bacterium | reverse complement strand
GTCGCCCGTTTACCGGAGATCATGCCGGGTTGCTGCTTTACGCATCGTTATTCGAGGCGGGCTTCAGCAACCAGCCCAATGGGGCCGATCGCGAGGATGGGCTGACGTTGCAGAATTGCCGGATTACCAATGCTGTGCGCTGCCTGCCCCCTGCAAACAAGCCGCTACCTGAGGAGGTCCGATGCTGCAACGCTTATTTGCTGTATGAGCTGACCAACCAACCCGCGCCACGTGTGGTCCTGGCTCTGGGACAAATTGCACACCAGGCAGTGTTGCACGCGTTTCAGCTAAGGCTCAAGGAGTACCCGTTTGGCCACGGGGCCAAATATGCATTGCCCTCGGGACAACGCCTGGTGGACAGCTACCATTGCAGCCGCTACAACACGCAGACCCGCAGGTTGACGCCGGAAATGTTTGCGCAGGTGATACGTGAAGCCAGCGCGTTTTTGACCGATGCAGCGACCTTCATGCCATGACGACGACCGATTTTGATATCGATGCGTTTCTTAAGGCCTTGCCCAATCAGCCGGGAGTGTATCGCATGCTGAATGTGACAGGAGAGGTCATTTACATTGGGAAAGCGCGTGACCTCAAGCGCCGGGTGTCCTCCTACTTTCAGAAGGCCCACGATAACCCGCGGACCCAGCTGATGGTGTCACAGGTTAAGAAAGTCGAAGTCACGCTGACCGCGTCGGAGGCTGAAGCACTCTTGCTGGAAAGCAATCTCATCAAGGGGTTCTACCCCAGATTTAACGTGCTTTTCAAAGATGACAAAAGTTATCCCTATATCCAGTTGTCAGATCATCCCTTTCCGCAAATCCGGTTGTACCGTGGCACCCTGGAAGAGCGGCACCAGTATTTTGGGCCCTATCCCAATACCTGGGCCGCGCGGGAAGTCATCAATCATCTCCAGAAGCTATTTCTCTTGCGTACTTGCGAGGATTCCGTCTTCAAAAACCGTTCGAGGGCCTGTTTACTGCATCAGATTGGACGCTGTTCGGCGCCTTGCGTCGGTGCCCGCTCGCAAGAGGATTATGCAATCGATCTGGACAATGCGCGGCGGTTTCTCGGAGGGCATGAAAGCGAGGTGCTGGATGACATGCGTGAGGCCATGGTGCAATCTTCCAATGCACTCGATTACGAGGCGGCCGCCTATTATCGGGATCGGATTGCATTGATGCAGCAGGTCTTGTCAAAGCAGTCAGTGTCGTCCACTCATGGGCGTGACGTAGATGTGGTTGCTGTGCACCGGGATCACCAGGGGGCAGCACTTAATCTTGTAATGATTCGCGGAGGGCGTCATCTGGGCGACAAAACCCTTTTCCCGCAGAACGCCGAGGGCGCGGATGTGAAGACCATCGGTGATGCGTTCATGGTCCAGCATTATTCCGACAATCCCATTCCGCCGGTCATTATCACCAACGCACCACTGGATAAGGAGACCGTGGCAGCATTACTGAGCGAGCGTGCAGGGCGCACCGTGCACGTAGTCATACGCCCTCATGGCGAACGTCGTGCCTGGCTGCAAGGAGCAGAGCAGAATGCCTGTTTTGCCTTGGAACAACAGCGTGCCCAGCGGACGGCCCAAGGTGCCCGGGTGGTGGCCTTGCAGGAAGCGTTGGGTCTTTCGGCTCCGGCAATGCGCGTGGAGTGTTTCGACATCAGCCACACGTTAGGTGAGGCCACGGTGGGATCCTGTGTGGTTTTTGAAAATGGGCAACCCTTCAAGGAAGATTATCGCCGTTACAATATCGGCGGGATCGCACCCGGCGATGACTATGCGGCGTTGCGCGAAGTATTGGAACGGCGATATAAAAAACTTTTGGCCAGCGAAGGCAAACTACCAGACTTGATCTTGATTGACGGCGGGCGGGGGCAAATCAACACTGCTGTCGCCATTCTGAATGAATTGGGGATGCGTGATATTCCCCTGCTAGGGATTGCCAAAGGGGAGGGCCGCAAACCTGGCCTGGAAGCGCTGATTTTTCCTGATGCAGGTAAAGCCTTACGACTTCCAACGGATCACCCGGGGTTTCATTTGCTTCAGGCCATTCGTGATGAGGCGCATCGCTTTGCGATTACTGGCCATCGCGCGCGTCGCGGAAAGGCACGCGTTCACTCCACCCTGGAAGATATTGCCGGCATCGGCGCCAAGCGACGCCAGAAGTTGCTGGCCCAGTTTGGCGGGTTGCGTGGCGTGCAGAATGCCAGCATTGAAGATCTTGCCGCGGTAGCAGGTATCGGACTGACCCTGGCCAGCAAGATATATCAGCAGTTGCATTGAACGGGTAGAATGCAGAACATGGTGTTCAACATTCCCAATATCCTGACGTTGGTCAGGCTGGCCCTGATCCCCCTGTTTGTGGGGGTAATGTATTTCCCAGACCACTGGCTGTCCGTCCCAAACGCGGGCCTTACGGCGGCCGGCATTTTCGTTGCAGCTGCTATTACCGATGCATTTGACGGGTACTTGGCGCGTAAATGGAACCAGACCACGGCGTTTGGGGCGTTTCTGGATCCTGTGGTGGACAAGTTGATGGTGATGTCTGCACTGATCGTCCTGGTGGACTTGCAGAGGGTACCTTCTGCCATAGCACTGGTGATTATTGGTCGTGAGATAGCCATTTCAGCCTTGCGGGAATGGATGGCTCAAATCGGAAAAAGCGCCAATATCGCAGTCTCTACCCTGGGTAAGATAAAAACGACCGCCCAGATGATTGCAATTCCATTCCTTCTGTATGACAAGTGGCTATTCGATGTTATCCCTTGCCACTGGATCGGGTCCGTCGCGTTGTGGATTGCTGCCTTGCTGACGCTGGTGTCCATGTTTTACTACCTACGGGTTGCGATGAAAGTGGGTGCTGTTTGATTTGACGGGGCCTCGTCGCT
>JAGWPH010000009.1 GCA_028870615.1 Betaproteobacteria bacterium | reverse complement strand
GGATCCGGAACTGATGTTGCTGGATGAACCAACCCAGGGGATGGGCCATGAAGATGTGGACCATGTCATGGCCCTGATCAAGTCGGTCTCAGCCCAGCGCACCATTCTGATGGTAGAACATAATATGAAAGTGGTTTCCCAGATTTCGGACCGCATTACGGTTCTGGCCCGCGGCACGGTACTGGCAGAAGGCCACTATGACGATATTGCCTCCCATCCCGACGTGATTACGGCTTATATGGGTAGGGATGCGCGCGTTCCGGACGACAAAGGCGCGGCATGAGCGGCGTGGAATACCTCAGAATAACCGGGTTGCACGCCTTTTACGGGGAATCGCATATCCTTCATGGCATGGATTTTTCGGTCAATCAGGGCGAATGCGTCTCCCTGCTCGGTCGTAACGGTGCCGGTCGAACCACCACGTTACGGGCCATCATGGGGCTGACCAGCCGCCGAACCGGTTCGGTGATGGTCAATGGAACGGAAACCATTCATTTGCCGCCCCATCGGATCGCCCGATTAGGAATTGGGTACTGCCCTGAAGAACGTGGAATCTACGCTTCGCTGACCTGCGAAGAAAACCTGCTGATGCCCCCCACCATCGCCAGTGGCGGCATGACGCTGGACGAACTCTATACACTATTTCCCAATCTTAAGGATCGGCGTTACAGTCAGGGTACGCGCATGTCTGGTGGCGAGCAGCAGATGCTGGCCATGGCCCGCATCCTGCGTACAGGCGCTCGTCTGCTGCTGCTGGATGAAATTTCCGAGGGTCTGGCCCCAGTCATTGTGCAACGCTTGGCCGAGGTCATCATGCTATTGAAATCCCGTAATTTTACAATCGTTCTGGTGGAACAGAATTTCCGTTTTGCAGCCCCACTGGCGGACCGTATGGTCGTGGTGGAACACGGTCGCCCTTGCATGGAAATCGCGCAGCATGAGCTGTCTGAAAAGAGTGAACCGCTACATCGTTTGTTGGGTATCTGAGCCCGTAACCTGCTGGAGGAGTGTCATTGATGAAAACAAAGAAAACTGTCTTGTTTCAAATTCGCCCCGTGGTCGCTGGCGTGGCGCTGGCCCTGGCAATGGCCTGCGGTACGGCCCAAGCTGAAATTTCGGACAACGTGGTCCGCATTGGGGTGCTGACCGACATGTCGGGCGCCTACTCCGATCTTGCTGGCCCCGGTGCCATCGTTGCTGCCAATATGGCTGTGGAAGATTTTGTGGCCAAGCAGAAACCCTCGTTCAAAATTGAACTCGTTTCGGCAGACCACCAAAACAAGGGCGATATTGCGTCCAACAAGGCGCGCGAATGGTTTGACCGAGACCGGGTGGATGTGGTTACCGAACTGGTGACCAGCTCCACCGCTCTCGCGGTCATGAAGGTAGCCAAGGAAAAGAACCGCATTGCCTTGATCACCGGCGCGGGTTCCTCACGTATCACCAACGAAGATTGCAACGATGTCAGCGTGCACTGGGCCTACGATACCTACGCCACTGGCAATGGCACGGGCAAAGCAGTGGTCAAACAAGGCGGGAAAACCTGGTATTTCCTGACGGCGGATTATGCTTTTGGACAATCGCTTGAAAAGGATACAACGGCTGTAATTCTGGCCAATGGAGGTCAGGTACTGGGATCCGTCCGACACCCCTTCCCCAGCACAGACCTTTCTTCCTATCTACTCAAGGCACAAGCTTCCGGAGCCCAAGTCATTGGGCTGGCCAATGCGGGTGCAGACACCATTAACTCCGTCAAGCAGGCCTCCGAGTTTGGCATCACCCCCAAACAAACTCTGGCCGGCTTGTTGATGTTCATTACGGACATTAACAGCCTTGGGCTTAAAGCCACCCAGGGCATGTATCTCACCGAAGCGTTCTACTGGGACATGAATAATGAAACCCGAGCCTGGTCAAAACGCTTTTTCGAACGCCAGAAAAAAATGCCCACCATGGTTCAAGCGGGATTGTATTCAGCGATCACTCATTATCTCGAAGCAGTGAAAGCCATCAATTCCGATGACACGCAAAAAGTCATGGCCCAGATGAAGAAAGTACCTGTTAATGATTTCTTCGCCAAAAACGGAAAAATTCGCGATGACGGTGTCATGGTTCATGACATGTTTCTGATGCAGGTCAAAAAACCTGCCGACTCACATTACCACTGGGATTATTACAATGTACGCGCCACCATTCCAGCGGCCGAGGCCTTTGAACCTCTCAGCCAATCACGCTGCCCCCTCATCAAGAAATGACCGAGGTCTTCGGTGTCCCGCTGCTGGCCCTTCTGGGCCAGCTGGTGCTGGGATTGGTCAATGGCTCATTTTATGCGCTGTTAAGCCTGGGACTGGCCATCATTTTTGGCATGCTCAACATCATCAACTTCGCCCATGGGGCGTTCTACATGATGGGTGCATTCGCCTCCTGGATGCTGCTGACCTATTTTGGCGTGGGCTATTTTGGCGCGCTTCTCCTGGCTCCCCTGCTGGTCGGTGCCGTGGGTATCGTAATCGAACGGCTGTTGCTGCAGCGGCTCTATCGCCTGGATCATCTGTATGGATTGCTGCTGACGTTTGGTCTCGCCCTCATCATCGAGGGTCTGTTTCGCGACCAGTTCGGTGTGAGCGGTGAAACCTATGAAGTCCCCGAAGAACTGACGGGTGCCATAAATCTGGGGTTTATGTCCCTGCCCAAGTACCGCATCTGGGTAATCGGCGTGTCAACCGTGGTTTGCTTTGCCACCTGGTTAATCATCGAAAAAACCCGTCTTGGCGCCTACCTCCGGGCTGCCACCGAAAATCCCCAATTGACACAGGCTTTTGGCGTCAACGTCCCACTGATGATCATGATGACCTATGCCTTTGGCGTGGGTCTGGCAGCACTCGCGGGCGTAATGGCCGCACCGATTTTCCAGGTCAGCCCCCTGATGGGTTCCAACCTCATCATCGTGGT
>JAGWPH010000066.1 GCA_028870615.1 Betaproteobacteria bacterium | reverse complement strand
TGACTATGAGGGTGGCGCCAGCCAGGGTTGCGATGCTCGAAGGAGGAATGGGGACCCACAGATCTTCGCAGATTTCCGCCGCCAAAGTCAGCAATGGCTGATTGCTGGCTTGAAACAGCAGGTGAGTGCCGAACGGAATGCCGGAAAAACCGGGCAAATCCAAGGTTGATTCATGCGCCAGGTCTCCTGAGACAAAATGGCGTCCCTCGTAAAATTCGCGATAATTTGGAAGATAGGTTTTGGGCACAATGCCTAAAATTTTGCCGCCACAGACAAGAGTCGCACAATTAAAAAGTCGACCACGGTGCCGAATCGGCAGGCCTACCACGGCCACGATGGGCAGTTTGCTGCTCTCCTGGACCAATCTGGTCAGGGCCTGCAATGCGGCCTTTAGCAGTGCATCCTGGTGGAACAGGTCCTCACATGAATACGCCGTCAGACCCAATTCTGGAAAGACAATGAGACAAGCCCGCTGGGCCGCTGCTTGTTGCATCAGTTCAAGCGTGCGTGTCGTGTTCCACGTGGGATCCGCCACTCGCACTTCGGGAATGGCCACAGCCACGCGCACGAAATCGTGGCTATAGAGGTTGAAAAAGGAAGATCCTGGATTCATCACCTGAGTTTACCTCATATTATTCGGCGGCCAGTTCGCGAGGATCCCAGCCGCCCCCCAAGGCGACGACAAGCTGCACGCTCGCCACGTATTGGCGACTACGCAGGTTCAATTCGGTCAACTCGTTGGTGAGCAGGGTGGTCTGCGCCACGATGACGTTGAGGTAATTCACGATTCCTTCCCGATACTGGCTGTCGGTCAGTGTCAGCGTGCTGCGGGCGGCACGCACTGCTTCGTCTTGTACCGTGATTTCATGCGCGAGTATGGCCGCTGCCACCAAGTTATCTTCCACGTTCTGGAAGGCTTCCAGCACCACCTCCCGGTAATTGGCCACGGACTGGTCGTACCCGGCCACGGCTTGGTCCACCCCTGCCGCAAGCAAGCCTGCATTGAATATGGGCAGCAGCAACTGAGGGCTTAAGCTCCACATGGAATTGGGCTGGTTCACCAGGTTGTTGTACGCACTGTTTTGAAAGCCCAGGGCGCCGTTGATGCTCAAAGCCGGAAAAAACGCCGCTTTGGCTACCCCGATCTGCGCGCTTGCCGCGGCGGCGCTGCGTTCTGCCGAGGCCACGTCCGGCCGCCGCTCCAGCAGCACCGAAGGAACAGTCAGGGGAATGTGAGGAATGTCCGTGCCCAGAGGGGATTCCGGAATATGAAATTCTGAGGTCGGAGTGCCTGTCAAAACGGCAATCGCATGCTCCAATTGTGCCCGCTGTATGCCCACATCCAGCAGCAGAGCCTCGGTACTGCGCAACTGGCCTTCCGCCTGAAGCACATCCGTTTGCGCGGCCACACCCTGGTCAAAGCGGTGCCGGGTCAGGTCGAGGAATTTCTGGTAGGCATCGACGGTGTCGGTCAACAGTTTCTTTTGCGCATCGTCCGCTCGCAACTGGAAATAATCCACCGCAAGCTGGCTTTGTAGGGAGAGCCGCGAGGCGGCCAGTTGCCCCGCACTGGCCTGCATGGATGCCGTGTTGGCTTCGATGGAACGGCGCACCGAACCCCACAAGTCGGGCTCCCAGCTGGCCTGGGCGGCGAGCAGGTAGTTGTCGTAGATCTTTCCCTGAGCGAGGCCAATGGCCCCGGCAGAAGCCCGGTTGCGAGTGGTGCCGGCAGCCGCATTAAGGGTAGGGAAGAGCCCGGCCTGAGCGATCTGTACCAGCGCACGCGCCTGGCGTAGAGCCGCTTCCCGCTGCGCCAGGGTCTGGTTGGATTGGGCCACTTTCTGCTCATAACCCGCAAGTACAGGGTCGTTGAACATCTTCCACCAGTCCGCCGGAATCTCGGCGTCGTGGGGTTCGGCTACCTTCCAGCCGGGCGGCACGGTCAAAGACTGCGGCGTAGGCACCGCAGGGCGTTCGTAGTCCGGGCCGACAGCGCAGCCGGTCAACGCCACTACGAGGGTCGCCACTGCGGTGCGGAGAATCCGGTTAACGGGCTTCATGGCCGGGCCGATGGGACAAGGAGCGGAAACGTGACAGCATGGCGGTGCGGAAGCGATCCAGATAAATATAAACTACCGGTGTAGTGTAAAGGGTCAGAATTTGGCTGACCGCGAGCCCCCCCAGAATCGAAATACCCAGCGGCCGGCGCAATTCCGAGCCCACACCCCAGCCCACGGCCAGAGGGAGCGCCCCCAGCATGGCGGCGAGCGTCGTCATCATGATCGGTCTAAACCTCAGCTTGCACGCCTGAAGGATGGCCGCTTCAGGGGGAATGCCATTCTGACGCTCCGCCTGCAGGGCGAAGTCGATCATCATGATGGCGTTTTTCTTGACGATCCCGATCAATAATATCACTCCAATCAATGCCATCAGACTGAATTCTACACCGGTGGCCATCAGGGCCAGTAGCGCCCCCACACCGGCGGAAGGCAACGTGGAGAGAATCGTCAGGGGATGGACTAGGCTTTCGTAGAGAATGCCCAGCACGATGTAAACCGCGAGCAGCGCCGCCATGATCAGGAGCGGCTGGCTGGAAAGCGACGAGCGGAATACCTTGGCCGTACCCTGAAACCCGCCCTGGATCGATGCGGGCACACCCAGCCGGAGGAATGCCCGGTCGATGGCCTGGGTGGCCTGGCCCAGTGAAACGCCGATAGGCAGATTGAAGGTGATGGTGCTGGCAGGAAACTGGCCCTGGTGGTTGACCGACAAGGCAGCATTCCCCGGGGTGAATCGCGCCACCGCCGATAAGGGAACGATCGCGCCATTGGTACCCGACACATAGGTCTGGTCCAGCATGGCGGAAGATTGCCAAAAGGGCGGGGCCGCCTCCATCACCACGCGATACTGGTTGAGCGGGTTGTAGATGTTCGAGATGATGCGCTGGCCGTAGAGATCGTTCAGGGTGAGGTCGATGGCGCTGGCAGAAACACCGAGCCGCCCTGCTGTATCGCGATCATACGTCAGGTAAACGTCGAGCCCCTTGTCCTGTTGGTCCGTATTCACATCCGCCAGCTCCGGTAGCTTGGACAATGCGGCCAGGATCTTCGGGCCCCACAGCCGCAGTTCTTCCAGATCGTTGCCCTGCAGGGTGTACTGATACTGGGCGTTGCCCAAGCGCCCGCCAAAGCGCAGATCCTGCACCACCTGAAAATACAGGCTGGCTCCGGCCACCTGGGCAAGCTTCTTGCGCAGCCGGGCAATGACCACATCGGAGGACACCTTGCGCTCTCCCGGAGGCTTCAACGTCATGAATACGAACGCCGTGTTGCGTGCAGAGCCGCCAGTGAACCCGATCACGTTCTGGGCGTCGGGATCGGTTTTGCAAAGGGCGATGAATTCGACGAGCTTGCCGCGCATGGCCTGAAAGGAAATGCTCTGATCCGCCTGCACTTGGCCGATCAGACGGCCGGTATCCTGTTGGGGAAAGAACCCCTTGGGCACGATGACGTAAAGATAAATATTGAGGGCAATGGTGGCAAGCAGGATCAGCAAAATCCAGCGTTTGTGGGCCACCGCCCAGCCCAGGGACTTCTCATAACGCAGGTGTAACTCATCGATCCCGTCGCGGAGCCTATCCAAGGGGGCCTTGAGCCAGCGCTGAAACCAGCGCCGCGGCGCCAGGGGCGCATCCACCGACCCGGCGCTTTTTTTCAATAGCCGGGCACACATCATGGGTGTGGTGGTGAGCGAAACCACCAGGGACACCATCACGGCCACTGACAGCACCACGGCAAATTCCTGGAACATGCGGCCCACCAGCCCCCCCATCAACAAAAGCGGCAGGAACACCGCAATCAGGGAGAGGCTGATGGAGACCACCGTGAAACTGACCTCTTTTGCTCCCTGTAGGGCGGCTTCCATAGGCGGTACGCCGGCTTCGATGTGGCGGGAAATGTTTTCCAGCATCACGATGGCGTCGTCCACCACAAACCCGGTGGCCACTGTCAAAGCCATCAAGGACAGGTTATCCAGCGTATAGCCGAATATCCACATCAG
>JAGWPH010000065.1 GCA_028870615.1 Betaproteobacteria bacterium | reverse complement strand
GGATTGGTTGACCCTGCGCTGGAAGTTCGACCTGCGCGCACTCAAGTGGACGATCTGCTTTCTGAAATCACCATAAGAGTCGCTGCGGGTGAACGGGTGCTAGTGACCACTCTGACCAAGCGCATGTCTGAAGATCTGACGGAATATCTGAATGAGCATGGAATAAAAGTCCGTTACCTTCATTCCGACATTGATACCGTAGAGCGTGTGGAAATCATTCGCGATTTGCGCATGGGCATATTCGATGTTCTGGTGGGAATTAATCTATTGCGCGAAGGGCTCGATATTCCAGAGGTCTCCCTAGTAGCCATATTGGATGCGGACAAGGAAGGTTTTTTGCGTTCCGAACGCTCTTTAATCCAGACTATTGGACGGGCAGCTCGCCACATCCATGGAAAAGCCATTCTGTATGGGGACTCCGTGACAAATTCCATGCGAGCAGCCATTGGCGAAACCGAGCGTCGTCGTCAGCATCAAATTGCTTACAATGAACTGCACCACATCACCCCGCGCGGGGTGAGCAAACGCATTAAGAATATCATAGAGGGCATCTATGATCCGGAGTCAGCCTCTCAGGAATTATCAAAGATATCTGCTGCAGAACATCTGGATGAGCTTTCGGAGAAGCGGTTGACTGTACTGCTCAAACGGCTTGAGAAGGAAATGTTGAATGCCGCGCGGAACCTGGAATTCGAAGTGGCTGCGCAAAAACGCGATGAACTGAAACGGGTCCGAGACTTCCTGTTACTGACATGATCCTAACGCAATGAAGGTATTGATGAGAATAATTTTCTGGGGAGTGGTTCTGGTGACGATGTTGACAGGTTGTGCCGAATGGTCTTCATCACCTATTCAATCCGGTGTGGATCTCCAATGGATGAATACCACAGTTCGGCCCCAGGACGATTTATATCGTCATGTTTCTGGCAAATGGCTGGAAACGGCCGTCATACCAGAAGATCGCGCCCGTTATGGGGCTTTTGATCAATTGAGAGATCAATCCGAAGCCCGCTTGCGAAGCATTATTGAATCGTTAGTGGGCCAGTCTGATCTGGACCCCGAGTCCGAAGCCCGAAAAATGGCGGACCTCTATCGAGATTTCATGGATGAACCGGCACTTGAGGCTGGTGGTATGACGCCACTGACAGAGGAATTGTCGCGCATTGATGGGGTGCAGTCTCACGAAGCACTGATTGGGTTGATGGGGTATTTGGCAACGCTGGGCATTTCGGTTCCAATTGAGCCTTCAATCGCACCGGATGCCCGTGAAGCTACGCGCTATGCGGTATATATCAGCCAGGGTGGTTTGGGAATGCCGGATCGCGAATATTACTTGAACACGACTGATCCACGCCTTACTCACATTCGCGAAGCCTATCAACATTACCTTGAGATGTTATTTACTCTGGCACACGAATCGGCGCCAGCGCTTTCAGCGCAGAAAGTACTATCTTTGGAAACTGCGCTAGCGCAGGTGCAATGGACCAAGGTCGAAAATCGCGACAGTATCAAAACTTACAACAAGATTTCTGTTGCTGAACTTGATGCTCAGATTTCTCCAGACTTTGCCTGGGCGACCTGGCAAGCGACCATGGAAATCAATGGGCGTGTGGATGCTTTAATCGTACGACAACCCAGTTACTTTAAAGCCATGGCTGCCCTGACTCGATCCGCACCTCTTGAGGACTGGAAGACTTATCTCAGGAGCCGCCTTTTGGATGCTTACGCTCCGTATCTCAACGCTGATTTCGTTAATGCCCAGTTTCAGTTTCATGGAAAAACCGTAAGGGGTATTCCTGAAAACCGTCCTCGCTGGAAACGCGGGGTTGCCGTGGTAGATTCCAGCATGGGTGAGGCCTTGGGGCATTTGTATGTTGATCAGATCTTTCCGGAATCCAGTAAGCTACGCATGCAAACTCTGGTGGATCACCTGCTCACTGCTTACCGTCAGAGTATTGAAACCCTACCCTGGATGAGCCTGACTACGCGTCAGGAAGCATTGCGGAAGCTGGCGGCATTGAACACCAAAATAGGCTACCCCAATCGCTGGCGTGATTACAGCGCGTTGGTTATCCGGCCTGGTGAGTTGCTGGGTAACTTGATGCGCGCCAATCAATTTGAGACACGGCGGCAGATCAACAAACTGGGAGGACCCATCGACCGAGAGGAGTGGGGCATGACACCGCAAACGGTCAATGCCTATTACAGCGCTCGCCTCAATGAGATCGTTTTTCCTGCGGCAATTTTACAACCTCCGTTCTTCAATCCCGAGGCTGATGATTCCGTTAATTATGGGGCCATTGGGGCGGTTATTGGACATGAGATCAGTCATGCCTTTGATGATCAAGGAAGCCAATCGGACGGGCAGGGCAATCTGCGCAACTGGTGGAGCGACGAGGATCGACAACAATTTTCCCAACGAACTCATGCCTTGGTGGAGCAGTACGATGCATATAGCCCTCTCCCAGGGTATTTTGTGAATGGCGAATTGACGCTTGGAGAAAATATCGCGGACAACTCGGGGCTCGCCATCGCTTTCAAGGCTTATCATCTGGCGCTGGGAGAGGAATCGGCGCCAGTGATAGATGGAATGGACGGGAATCAACGTTTTTATTGCGGTTGGGTGCAGGCATGGCGCAGTCGGGTGCGAGACGCCGAGATCCTTCGTTTGCTTAAAGTGGATCCCCATGCACCTGCCGCCTTTCGAGCCAATGGCCCCCTGGTAAACCAACCCGGGTTTCAGAAGGCCTTTGGCACCAAACCCGGCGATCTTTTGTACCGCGCTCCTGACCAACAAGTCATTCTTTGGTAGTGTGTAAGACCTTTCCAGGGTTCATCAAATTGAAGGGATCCAGTGTCTGTTTGATGCTTCTCATCAAATCGAGCTCTACAGGATTCTTGTAATGCGTCAGCTCATCTATTTTGAGCTGGCCAATACCGTGTTCAGCGCTAATACTGCCACCCAGACGGTCAACCGTATCATGCACGATACGATTGACCGTCAACGTCTGCTGTATGAATTCGGAATTCTCCAGACGGTTGGGTTTTGACAAGTTGTAGTGCAGGTTCCCATCACCCACATGTCCGAAACAGAGCAAACGGATTCCTGGAAATTGGGCCTCCAGTTGCTCAGTCGCTTCTTCGATCAAGTCAGGAATACGGCTGACGGGCACGCTAATATCATGCTTTATGCTGACGCCTTCCAGCCGCTGCGCCTCTGAAATATTTTCACGCAAAACCCAAAGCGCATCAGCCTGGATCTCGCTTTGCGCTAATGCAGCATCTGTGATTATTTCTGACCTCAAAGCCTCATTGAGGCTGTCTTCAAGTACGGTATGCAGCTCTGAATCCGGGTCCATATCGTCCATCTCTATCAGGACATACCAGGGCGACGGCTGTTGTAACGGGTCATGGCTTCCTGAAATACGATCGAGCACCATTTGTAGGGAGGGCCGGGAAACCAGTTCAAACCCGGTAAGCCGATCGCCACCACGCGTTTTGAGATGCCCCAACAGGTTCACCGCTGCCCTGGGGGTTTTAACAGCAACCCAGGCTGTTGCGCGCACACGTGGCAGTGGAAACAGGCGCAGTACGGCGGCGGTAATGATGCCTAACGTCCCCTCGGCACCAATGAACCATTGCTTGAGATCATATCCGCTGTTATCTTTGCGTAAACTTCGCATCCCGTTCCAAATGCGACTATCCGGCAAAACGACTTCAAGCCCCATCACCAGATTGCGCATACTGCCATAGCGCAGCACTGCAGTGCCCCCAGCATTGGTAGAAATGATGCCACCAATTTCGGCACTTCCTTCAGAGGCAATACTCAACGGAAACAATCGGCCTCCTTGGCGTGCTGCACTCTGGACCGTAGCAAGGATGGTTCCTGCTTCGCAGGTCAGGGTATCGTTATCCCAGTCGGCTGCCAGAATGCGGTTCATTCGAGACAAATTGAGGATGATTTCTCCCTGGCCCGGGCGCGGTACCGATGCCCCGCACAGGCTGGTATTGCCCCCTTGAGGCACAATTGGGACCCTGGCCTCATGGCAGGCTCGAACTACGGCTGCGACTTCAGGGGTATTGGCTGGCTTAACAACCACTTCAGCGTCGCCGTGATAACGGCCGCGCCAGTCCTTATTATATGAAGTTAGTGCGCCGGGTTCGGTAATCAAACCAGCGGGCCCCACGATGCCTAGGAGATGTTCAATGAAGGTCATGATGACGAGATTTCATGAGTGCCAGAGTCGCGTCGATAAGCTGGCGGGCAATACTGACCGGGTGTGGAAGCAAGGGTAGGCCGTTCATCGAGAACCAGCGCGCATCCTCAATTTCCCCAGGCTGGGGCACGACGATTCCAGACTGGTAGTGGCAAGTAAACGCAACCATCAAAGAATGAGGAAAGGGCCAGGATTGGCTCCTAAAATATTGAAGGTTTCCCACTTCAACACCAACCTCTTCCCGAATTTCTCGTTTCAAGGCGGTTTCAAGACTTTCTCCCGGTTCGCAATATCCGGCGATAGCGCTGTAGACATTGGATGCGAATTGTGGGCTACGGGCCAACAGCAATTCCTGGCCACGAATAATGAGTCCCATGACTACTGGTGCAATCCGTGGGTAAACAGTCAATTGACAGGAAGGGCAGACGCGAGCGCGCTCATGCGTGTGTAGCGTTGTTGGTGTACCGCAGCGGCTGCAATAAAGATGAGTACGATCCCAATCGATAATCTGGAGCGCGCGCCCTGCTAGAGATAGAAGAGTATCGTCGGTGCGGCCAAATAAGGAACGCAAGCCGGTAAAAGCATAGCCTGGGGGGGATGCAGCCTGGGTAGTCACCTCGATTCCATAACAGACCCGACCCTGCAGCTGGCCGATGACATGTCGGCGCAGAATAAAATCAGCAAAGAGTGCAGACGTCTTATCGTCCGGAAGATTGATAATTTCTTCGGCATCGGTAACGAGCAAGTGTGAGCCCTGGAAAATAAACCAAAGTGATTTGCCAACGGACTGCTCCGGCGCTGCCAAAAGCGGCTGAAAGTCCATCAGGAACCCTTTGTCTGAGGTCCCTGATCTGGAACGTCGTCCAGCGTTTTCAGCCAGACCGTAGCCACAGCATCGCTGGGGGCGCGCCAGTCACCGCGTGGAGATAAAGACCCCCCTGAACCCACTTTGGGGGCGTTGGCGATGCAGGTACGCTTGAATTGACTGTCCTGAAAAAAGCGTTTTACAAACACTTGCAACCAGCGCCGGATGTCGCCAATAGAGTAACTGACTTGTTCCTTTTTGGGGATGTGGGGCCATTCGCCACGAGTGGCATCGCTCCAGGCACACCATGCTAAAAAGGCCACCCGGGAAGGTTCAAATCCAAAACGCAGGATGTGGTAAAGGTTAAAATCCTGCAGCGAATAGGGGCCCACGATATCTTCGCTTCGTTGAATATTTTCTGGTTGGGATGCAGGGACCAATTCTGGCGTAATTTCACTGGCCAGAACGGAAGCAAGTGCTGCAGACACATCACCGCCCATTCTATCGCCCTCCATGACCCAGCGAATGAGGTGCTGAATCAAGGTTTTCGGGACACTCGCGTTGATGTGGTAGTGGGCCATATGGTCTCCCACGCCATAGGTAGACCAACCCAGGGCCAATTCACTCAGATCGCTTGTGCCCACTACTAACCCCGCATGCTGGTTGGCCAGGCGAAATAAATGGCTGGTGCGTTCACCTGCCTGCACATTCTCGAAAGTGATGTCATAAACCGGTTGGCCGTTGTGAAATGGATGGCCGATATCTTTGAACATCTGTAGGCAGCTTGGGCGAATATCGATTTCTTCTGCGCTGACCCCCAGTGACTGCATTAATTGATGCGCCAATTTGAGAGATTTGTCCGAAGTGGCAAACCCAGGAAGGGTGTAGGCGAGCAAGTTTTTCCGTGGCAGCTTCAAAATATCCAGTACCGATATCGCCACCAGCAGTGCATGCGTGGAATCGAGCCCACCTGAAATCCCCAGGATCAATTTTTGCAGCCCGGTAGCTTTGAGTCGCGTGGCCAGCCCCTGAACCTGAATATTGAACACATCGCAACAACGTTCGTCCCGTTGCGCTGGATCATTGGGAACGTAAGGGTAGCGCAGGGGGGGCACATACAATGGCAAATGAGCCTCACGAGGCAGTGGAAGCTCGAACGGTATAATTGTCATCCTCGCAACTGCGTCCGGATATCGTCGGGTCGTTTCAGAAAAGGTGTTTTGGCGTATGCGTTCCTGATGCAACCGGACCAGATCGACATCTGCCAGGATGATTTGGTCCTCATCAGCAAAACGAATACTTTCAGCCTTGATTTCACCATAATCTGCAATCAGGCCATGCCCGTCCCATGCCAGATCAGTGGAGGACTCGCCGCGGCCTGC
>JAGWPH010000008.1 GCA_028870615.1 Betaproteobacteria bacterium | reverse complement strand
TGCGAAATCGACCTCCTGCTCGTCGCTTTCGGTAAGCAACTCATCAAGCAACTGGGGCCGTTGCGACAGGTATCCGGCAGCCCATTCGGAGGCAGCCAGCAGCGGCAGCAGACGCTTTAACACCACCGGATAATCCACCAGCAGCATGAGATAGGACGCGCGCCGGCTGATGGCTTCCATGAAATGCAAAAACCGCGTGACCACGGGGCTGTCGGGCCGATCATTGTCCGAGGCCAGCATCAGGGTCAATCCCTCGCTGAGCGCGCGGTCAAACTGCTCCCGGGTACGGGCGCTCTGGGCGCGATAGCCCGGCGTGCGCCTGAGCGCCGCGAGCTGTTGCAGCAAGGGGGACTCCGGCGCGTTGGGCAGCGGGTCGCTGATTTCCAGACCGGCGTCGCGCCACAGGCGGTTCCCGACACTGTCGGGAGTCTGGGGTTGCTGCGCTGGAAAGATCTGGTCGAACAGTCGTGCCACGTCCCGGGTACATCCTTCCAGCGCCTGCTGGAAAGCAGCGATGTCAGGGAACCCCAGCGCCGCGGCGACGCGCGCGAGATCGGCGGCATCCAGGGGCAGGCTGTGGGTCTGTGCATCGTCCAGGTATTGCAGACGATGTTCCAGGCGACGTAAAAAAATGTAGTGCCGGGAGAGCAGGGTGGCGCTGTCCTGGTCCAGAAATCCCCGCTGTCCCAGTACGGCCAGCACTTCCAGCGTGGGAATGACGCGCAGGGCAGACTCCTGGCCACCGCGGATCAACTGGAACACTTGTGCCACAAATTCAATTTCCCGGATGCCCCCGCGACCCAGTTTGATGTTGCTGCCGCGCCAATGGGCATGACGAAGGGCTTCGCGTTCGGTCTCTTCACGAATCTGTTGATGCAATGAGCGCAGCGCGCCAATGGCGGAATAGTCCAGGTGGCGACGATAGACAAACGGACTGACGCGCTCGGCCAACGCTGCCGCGCCGCGTGCCACACCGGGACGGGTGGCGTCAGAGACGACGCGCGCCTTGATCCAGGCATAGCGTTCCCAGTCGCGTCCCTGCACGACGAAGTATTCCTCCAGCATGGCCAGGCTCACTGCCAGCGGGCCGGCGCTGCCGTTGGGCCGCAGTCGCAGGTCCACCCGGAAAACGAAGCCATCTTCCGTCGGCTCGGACAACAAGGCGCCCAGGCGACGTCCCATGCGCCAGAAGAAGTCATGGTTGGACAGGCGCGTGGCACTGCCGCTGGCCTCCGTCTCGCCATCCTCTTCATACACGAAAACGAGGTCAATGTCTGACGAGACGTTGAGTTCTCCCCCGCCCAGTTTGCCCATGCCCACCACCAACAGTTCCTGTGGCAGGCCCGAGGTCTCCCCCAGGGGGGTCCCGTGCAATCCGCACAGATCCTGGTACAGCCACGCAACGCCGGATGCAATGGCCACTTCGGCAAGCAGCGTCATGCTGGTGGTCACTTCGCCAAGCGTGGCGCGCTCCTCCAGATCGCGCGCCATGACGCTCACCAGGACTTCACTGCGCAACCGGCGCAGGGCCGTTTTCAGGACCTGTTCAGGATCGGTTTGGGGAAGGCTGTGGAAAATCTGATCCAGGCGTTGGACCAGGGAAGAACGCGTCCACGGGTGTTGCGTGGACGCGTCCAGGAGGTCAGGCGAAATTTTTCCGGACGAAAGGAGCCGTGCGGCGTAACGGGAAAAATCTCGCGCATCAGGCAAGTTACTTCTCTTCGATTTTGGCCTTGGCGCGCAGTTGTTGCACCATTTGGCCGAATACTTCCTGTTCTTTGGCCTGGCGGATGCGCTCTTTCACTTCATCGAAGGGAGGGGCCTCAAGCGGGCGCAAATCGACCAGGCGGATGACGTGGTAGCCATACGGGGATTTGACGGGCGTGTCGGTGGTTTCACCTTCTTTAAGCTTGATCATGGCAGCGCTGAAGGCTTTGTCATAAGCTTCAGGGGGGGCCCATTCCAGTTTGCCGCCCTTGTCGCGCGATCCGGTGTCAATGCTTTTTTCCTTGGCGATCTTTTCAAAATCTCCACCTTTCTTGAGATCGGCGATGATGGTTTTGGCATCTTCTTCCTTGACCACCAAAATGTGTTCTGCCAGATACTCATTTTTGCTCATTTCGGTTTTCATGCGATTGTAATCAGCGCGTAGCACGTCGTCGCTGATGGGGTGCGTTTTGGCAAAGTGTGCCTGATCAGCGCGTGCCAGGATATTCTCGCGGTTAATATCAATCTGGGCCTGAAGTTTGGGATCCTTTTGGAGACCGTCCTTGATGGCTTGTTGGGCAATCAGTTCGAGTTCGATCAAATATTCACGGACGCTACGGTCCAGGTCGGGGCCAGGCGCTTTTCCCTGAGCCACCTGGGCTTCGACCACCAGATCAATGCGTGCGGCGGGGATGGTGACGCCATTCACCACGACCCGCTTGGTGCTGGAAGTCTTGGCGCTATCCTGGGCTTTTTCCTTGGCCTGATCGGCATAGGACAAGGTCAGGGCCAGCAGGCCGCCAACCAGAATCAGGGACATCAGGGCTTGTTTCAGTTTCATGGGGCATCCTCACATCAAAAAAATGAACGGGTTTACTACGGTAAAGGGGTACTGGCCTTGATAGACAACGCGTGGATCTCATTGTGCATCATGGGGCCCAGGGCGTCATGGATCATTCTGTGGCGCACCAGCGTGGGCACACCTCGAAACACTTCTGCCACGATGGTGAGTTGGTAGTGGCCTCCTCCCCCCGCAGCGCCGGCATGGCCCGCGTGGCGCCGGCTGTCATCCTGAATGGTCAGGGTGAGTGGATGCAGGGTGGCCAGTTGCCGGTGCATGCGTGCCACCGTGGCATCAGCGGTCATCGTTTTTTTCCAGGTGGTGGGACAACAGGATGCCCTGTCCGACAATGAACACCACCATCAACGCCAACAGGCCGAAGACCTTGAACTGAACCCATACGGACTCGGCATAATTGAACGCCACGTACAGATTGAGCACCCCCAGCAGGGTAAAAAACACGGCCCAGGCCAGATTAAGACGGCCCCAGGTGGAGTCCGGCAGGTGCAACTGCTTGCCCAGCAGGGCCCGAATCGGGTTACGGTTGAGCAAAGCCGGCCCCAGAAACAGGACGGCCGCAAAAATCCAGTACAGCGCCGTCGGTTTCCAGCGAATGAACACGGTGGGTTCGATGCCCAGGATGTTATGCTGGTGCGACCACAGTGTCAGGCCACCAAAGATGACGATGACGACAAAGCTGACCCAGGCTGCAGGTTCCACCCGGCGTCGGGTGCCCAGCAGCCAGCCAATCTGGAGCACACTGGCCCCCACTGCCGAGCCGGTGGCCCAGTAGATGCCCCCCAGTTGATAGGCGATGAAGAACAGGAAGACCGGAAATAGGTCGAATAAAAATTTCATGGCCCGCTATTGTCCTTGATTTATCGGGGATTTGTCCACGGGAACCCGGTTACCAGGTGTTTCGGTGGGGTTTCTTATTTGGTATCATGGGCTGAGGAAAAGTTCAATTAATTCAATGCAAAACATTGACTTGCACAATCATTCACGGGTTTCTGACGGGCTTTTGACCCCGACCGAACTGGTCACACTGGCGGCGGGAAACGGGGTGACCACCCTGGCTTTAACCGACCACGACGACATCCAGGGCCTGATTGAGGCCGCGCAGACAGCAGGCAACCTGGGGATTCGATTCATTGACGGCGTCGAGGTTTCGGTGACCTGGGCGCAGCATACGATTCATATCGTGGGCCTTAATATTGACCCCTGCAATGTCGCGTTGCTCGGTGGTCTGGCCGGAATTCGCAGTGGCCGCATGGAACGTGCGGAAAAAATAGCCCATGAACTTGCCAAGGCAGGGATTCCCGGAGCCCTTGAGGGCGCCCTGCGCCATGCGCACAACCCCAATATTGTCGCGCGCCCCCATTTTGCCCGGTATCTCGTGGAGCGTGGCGTGGCTCGGGACGTCCGCGCCGTGTTCAAGCGGTTCCTGGTCAAGGGAAAAGCAGGTTACGTCAAACATTGCTGGGCCGAACTGGGAGAGGCCATTTCCTGGATTCGCGGTGCAGGAGGAGTGGCCGTATTGGCGCATCCCGGCCGTTATGTGGTGGGTCGCGATATCATGGACCGTCTGCTGGATGAATTTGTCGAAGCGGGCGGCCAGGCCATCGAAGTGGTCACCTGCAACCATACCAGTGACCAGGCGGCATTTTTTGCGGCCCAGGCCAACCGGCGCGGCTTGCTGGCTTCACGGGGTTCGGACTACCATGGGCCCGGCGAGAGCTATCTCGAACCCGGAAAACTGCCGCCGTTGCCACCACAATGTGTCCCGGTCTGGCAGGTTTGGGACGAACTCACCCTTCACTGAGCAGCACAGGAGTTTTCGAATTCATGTACCCCGATCGCGTGTTGTCCGGGATGCGACCCACCGGTGCCATGCATCTGGGGCATTTTCATGGCGTCCTCAAAAACTGGATCAAGATCCAGCATGAACATGAGTGCCTGTTCATGGTGGCGGACTGGCATGCCCTGACCACCCACTATGATCATCCGCAGAATATCGAAGCGTATGTGTGGGACATGGTCATTGACTGGTTGGCGGCAGGCATCGACCCCAACCAGGCCACCCTGTTTATCCAGTCCCGTGTCCCGGAACATGCCGAGCTGCATCTCCTGTTGTCCATGATGACGCCTTTGGGCTGGTTGGAGCGGGTACCCACCTACAAGGAGCAGCAGGAAAAAATTTCCGACAGGGATCTTTCCACCTACGGATTTCTGGGCTATCCGTTACTGCAGGCAGCCGACATCCTGATCTATCGCGCCAATCGGGTGCCCGTGGGCGAAGACCAGGTGCCTCATATCGAATTTACGCGCGAGATTGCACGCCGCTTCAACCATCTGTATGGGCGCGAACCGGATTTTGAGGAGAAAGCCCTGGGGGCAGTTAAAAAACTGGGCAGCAAGAAGGCCAGGCTCTATCTTGAACTGCGCACGCGCTACAACGAACAAGGCGACGACGGCGCACTGGAAGCTGCCCGGGCCCTGTTGGGTGAATCCCAGAGCCTGACCGTGGTGGACCGGGAACGCGTGTTTGGTTATCTGGAGGGCAGCGGCAAAATGATTCTGGTGGAACCGCAAGCCATGCTGACCGAAACCTCGCGCTTGCTGGGGCTGGACGGCCAGAAAATGTCCAAGTCCTATAACAACACCATCGACTTGCGCGATGAAGAAGCCACCATCATCAAAAAAATTCGCACCATGCCCACGGATCCGGCCCGCGTCCGTCGCACCGATCCGGGCGAGCCCAGCCGCTGTCCGGTGTATTCATTTCACCAGATTTACAGCGATGCAAAAACCCGCGACTGGGTTCAGCAGGGGTGTCGTTCCGCCGGCATCGGCTGTCTGGAATGCAAGCAACCGGTGGTGGAACGCGTCCTGGATGAGCTCCGGCCCATGCGTGCCAAAGCGCAGGCCTATCTGGATGATCCCACCCTGGTGCGCAATGTGATTGCCGATGGCTGCGAACGTGCGCGCAAACTGGCTGGCGACACCCTGCGCGATGTGCGTGAAAGCGTGGGCCTGGGGTATTCATGAGCAACGCGATGGAGCTGCTTGAAGTCCCGTTGGCAGAGCCTATTGCCATGGTCCGGGGCGAACCGTTTGTCGGGTTGCCGCAAGACCTCTACATTCCCCCCGAGGCACTGGAAGTATTTCTGGAAAGTTTCGAAGGTCCCCTCGACCTGCTGCTTTACCTGATCCGCAAAAACTCGCTCGACATCCTGGACATTCCGATGGCAGAGCTCACGCGCCAGTACATGGCCTATGTGGATGCCATGCATCGGGGCCGGCTCGAACTCGCGGCAGAGTATCTGGTCATGGCGGCCGTGCTGATCGAGATCAAATCGCGCATGTTGCTGCCCCGGCCCGTCGTGGCGCCTGCGGACGAAGATCTGGATCCGCGTGCCGAACTGATGCGGCGTCTGCTGGAGTACGAGCGCATCAAGCAGGCGGCCGCCACGCTGGATGAGTTGCCCCGCGCCGGACGGGAATTTGTGGTGGTCCAGACCTGGGTGGACGAAAATCCTGGCGGGCGCCTGCCGCAGGTCACCGCCCATGATTTGCAGGAAGCCTGGGTGCAGGTCCTGTCCCGTGCGCGCATCAATCAGCACCACCGCATTTCCCGTGAGCAGCTTTCGGTGCGCGTTCATATGACGCGCATTCTGCGCCGCCTGCGCGGGCAGAAATTTGTGGTGTTCCACGAACTGTTCGAAAATGACGCGACGGTTCCGGTGGCTGTGGTCAACTTCATTGCCATCCTGGAACTCGTCAAGGAGTCCCTGATCAAAGTGTCCCAGTCGGAGGCCTGTGCCCCGCTTTATCTTAGTCTGGCTGAAACCATTACGGAGTTGCCTTCATGAGTCTGCCCGAGTCGGAGATTCCAGCCGCCAAACAATTGCTGGAAGCTGCCTTGCTGTCCAGTCCCGAACCGGTATCCATCGCGCAACTGAGACATTTGTTTGAACCCGGACTCAGCAGCGATGTGGTGCGTCGCCTGCTGGACGAATTGCAGCAGGAGTGGCAACCGCGCGCCGTGGAGCTGGTCCAGGTGGCCAGCGGTTGGCGTTTTCAAACCCGCCCGGCGTTTCAGGAACAGATTGCCCGCTTGAATCCTGAAAAACCCCCGCGTTATTCGCGCGCGGTACTGGAAACCCTGGCCATCATTGCCTATCGCCAACCCGTCACGCGTGGGGACATCGAGGAAATCCGCGGTGTGGCGGTAGCCGCATCGGTCCTGCGCACGCTGGAGTCACGCGGCTGGGTCGAGGTCCTGGGACATCGCGAGGTTCCAGGCCGTCCGGCGCTGTACGGCACCACCAGCACGCTGCTGGATGACATCAACCTGCGCTCGTTGCAGGAACTCCCGCCACTCACGCTGCTCACCGATGACGTTACCCACTCAGAAACTGCATAAGGTGCTGGCCCAGTCTGGTCTGGGCTCACGGCGCGACATGGAAACCCTGATTGCCGGCGGCGAAGTGCGGGTCAATGGCCAGGTGGCCACCATTGGCACGCGCATCAGCGATACGGATGTGGTGACCGTGGAACGTCGCCGTATCCGCCTCAACTTTGCCGAGATGGCGCCGCGGGTGTTGCTCTATCACAAACCCGAAGGCGAGATTGTCAGTCGCGATGACCCGGCAGGTCGCGCCTCCGTGTTTGAGGCGTTGCCACGGGTGCGTGGCGCCAAATGGGTGAGCGTGGGGCGCCTGGATTTCAATACCAGCGGACTGCTGATATTTACCACCAGCGGCGACCTCGCCAACCGGTTGACCCACCCCGGTTTTGAGGTGGAACGGGAATATGCGGTCCGGGTGGTGGGAGAACTGACCGATGAGCAGAAGCGCCAGGCCTGTCAGGAGATTCTCCTGGAGGATGGTCCGGCGCACTTTGAAACCATTTGGGACAAGGGTGGCGAAGGAACCAACCACTGGTACCAGGTGACCCTGAAGGAAGGGCGTAACCGCGAGGTACGGCGCATGTTCGAGGCGTTGCACCTGATGGTGGGGCGCCTGATCCGGGTTCGTTTTGGCATCGTGCAACTGCCGCCGCGGCTCAAGCGCGGGCGGTTTATCGAGCTCGAACCTGCGGCGGTGAACCAGATGCTGGGGTGGGCGGGTATGGATCCGCTACCGACGGCGCAACGCAGTCCGCAACGCAGGGGCGAACGTCAAACCAAACCTTCGCGGCGAACCACAAAAACATAACTGTCCCCCTCCGGAAGATCCAGCCAGACCCAGGGGATCTGCGGAAACGCCGCTTCCAGCGCAGCGCGCTGGTGTCCCACTTCCACCACCAGCAGACCCTCCGGTTTGAGAAACGCGGGCGCTTCGGCAATCAGCCGGCGTACGTGGTCCAGCCCATCGCGGCCGCCGGCCAGCGCCATTTCCGGTTCCTTGCTGTACTCGACGGGCAGGCTGGCCATGGCCTTCGCATCCACGTAAGGCGGGTTGGAGACAATCAGGTCGTAGGCGCCATGGGCCAATCCCTCAAACAGATCGCCCTGGAACAGATGAACCTGATCCTGCAACCCATAGTCCACGACATTTCTGGTGGCAACGGCCAGTGCGTCGGGGGATAAATCCACCGCATCCACCCGGGCCCCGGGACATTTCAGGGCCAGCAGTATGGCCAGCGAACCGCCCCCCGTGCAGATGTCTGCCACCCGGGTCAGCGCTTCAAAATCATCAATCCAGGGGTCCAACCCTTCATTGAGCGCATCGGCAATGAAGGAGCGCGGCACGATGACCCGTTCGTCCACATAAAACCGGAAAGGTCCCAGCCACGCCTCGTGCGTCAGATAGGCCGCAGGCCGGCGTTCGACGATTCGCCGCTGCACCAGGTCCAGTGCGCTGCGGCGTTCTTCCGGGAGCAGGCCGGCGTCAAGCCACAGGTCGCGTTGTTCATGAGGCAAGCCCAGGGCATGCAGCACCAGATAGCTGGCCTCTTCCACCGGGCCCGGATAGCCATGGCCAAAATAAATCGGACTGGATGCAAAGGCCGTCACTGCAAAACGGATCAGGTCGCGCACGGTGCGCAGTTCTTCAGCCGCCTGGTCCCAGTTCATGGGCGGGTTTCCGCGGGCAGCAAACGTTGCAGGATGCCCTGGTAAATGGCCGAGAGCGGCGCCATATCGGCGACGGCCACGCATTCGTTGCGTTGATGGATGGTGGCGTTGCGCGGGCCAAGCTCAACCACTTGCGGGCAGAGGGTGGTGATGAAGCGGCCGTCGGAAGTGCCCCCGGTGGTGGAAATTTCCGGCGTGATGCCGGTCACTGACCGAACCGCCTCGCTGACAGTGGCCACCAGGGAGCCGCGCGGTGTAAGGAAAGGGTGGGCGCCCAATTCCCAGAGGATTTCGAAATCGAGGCCGTGTCGCGTCAGGAGGGCTTCCGTGCGCTGGCGCAGGGAGGCTTCGCTGCTGGCGGTGGAAAACCGGAAATTGAATGAAGCAGTCAGTTCACCCGGGATCACGTTGCCGGCACCGCCACCGCTTTGCAGGTTGGAGACTTGAAACGTGGTGGCCGGAAAATCCGCATTGGCTTCATCCCAGACTGTCGCGGCCAATTCGGCCAGCGCCGGTGCAGCGAGATGAATCGGGTTGCGTGCCAGATGCGGATAGGCCACATGGCCCTGGACGCCCCGTACCGTGAGGCGTCCCGAAAGCGATCCGCGCCGGCCATTCTTGAGGGTATCGCCCAACCGGTCCACCGAGGTGGGTTCGCCGACGATGCAATAATCCAGGGTTTGCCGCTGCTGCTTCAGCCACGCCACCACGCGTGCCGTGCCGTCAACTGCCGGACCTTCCTCGTCGGAAGTCAGGAGCAGGGCAATGGAGCCGGCGGGGTTGGGGTGGTCGCGCAGAAAATGTTCAATGGCCGTCACGAATGCGGCAAGCGAGGTTTTCATGTCGGCAGCCCCGCGTCCATAAAGCAACCCGTCGCGAATCTCAGGTTGAAACGGCGGTGAATGCCAGCCGCTTTCCGGGCCCGGCGGGACCACGTCGGTATGTCCGGCAAGGACCACCAGCGGGGCGTGCTGTCCGCGCCGCAACCACAGGTTGCGCACTTTCCCAACGACCAGTTCGTGGGCGACGAAACCCAGCGGCGCGAGGCGCTGCGCGATCAGGGTTTGGCATCCACCGTCCTCCGGGGTGACGGAGGGCATGGAGATCAATTGCTGTGCCAGTGTGAGGGTCGGGTTCATGATCGGGCTCACGGCATTATGCCGCATTCGTCGGTGGGGGCCCCTTCGGGGTTGAAGCAGCGTTCTGCAAACCAGGTTGCACCATCCTGGCGGCGCAACAGGACCGAGGTGCTGCGGGTGCCGTAGAGCGGGTCGCGGATAAATGCGGCGGAAATCAGCCGTTCGCGTTCCAGGGGGATGCCCGTGTCCGGCAGGAGCGCATCGGGATAAGGATGGGAATCGGCCAGCAGTTCCATCATTTGCCGGGCCAGGAGGTCCATGCTTTCGGGGGCAGACGCCAGCAGGGTGGCGAGGCCCGCCTTCGCTGCGCGCACTTTGGGCCACGGCGTATCCAGCAGATGGTTGCTTAACCCATACAGCCCGGGGGGCAATGGAATGATGGCGCCGGTGCGGCTTTCCAGACAGTACAGTTGGGTTGGGTCACCCACCAGCAAGTTGAAGTCGTTGTAGTCCGTGAGGTGGGCCTTGAGCGTTTCAAGCCATACTTTGGGGGGGGTGTTGCCCAGCAGGAATTCCCGCGTCAACGCGCCACGCGAGCGGCGCTGCAGTTCAAACTGGGAGGGATCGCGATAATTGGTGACGGCGGCAAAGCGGCCGGTACGGGTCACGCCAAGCCAGGTTCCCCCGCTTTGCAGGTCACGCCCTGCCAGTACTTCGGGATGGTCCGGCCAGAACGCGGCAGGCAGGGTGGGGCGGGCATGGAATTCGTCGCGGTTGCCCGCCAGGGCGAGCGTATAGACGGGATGGGCCTGCCACGACAGAACGATCAGGCACATAAGGTTCAGTCACCACGCAGCAGGTCGTTGATGCTGGTTTTGGCGCGGGTTTTGGCATCCACTTTTTTGACGATGACGGCACAGTACAGGCTGTATTGTCCGTTGGCCGCAGGCAGGTTACCGGAGACCACCACAGAGCCGGGCGGGATGCTGCCATAAGTGATGGTACCGGTTTCCCGGTCGTAAATTTTGGTGCTCTGGCCAATATAGACCCCCATGGAGATGACGGAACCCTCACCGACGATCACGCCTTCCACCACTTCCGAGCGGGCACCGATAAAGCAATGGTCTTCGATGATGGTGGGATTGGCCTGGATGGGTTCCAGCACGCCACCGATCCCCACGCCTCCCGAGAGGTGCACATGTTTTCCGATCTGGGCGCAGGATCCTACGGTGGCCCAGGTATCCACCATGGTGGATTCATCCACATAGGCGCCGATGTTGATATAGGACGGCATCAGCACCACATTGCGCGCAATGAAACTGCCGCGACGCGCGGTGGCCGGAGGGACCACCCTGAAACCGCCGCGCTCGAAATCGCTGTCCTGGTAGCGTGCAAATTTGGTGTCCACCTTGTCCCAGTATTGGGTGAAGCCACCGTCCACCCGGGCATTGTCCTTCAGGCGGAAGGACAGCAGCACGGCTTTCTTGACCCACTGATGGGTGACCCAGGCGCCATTGATTTTCTCTGCAACGCGCAGTCGCCCGGAGTCCAGTCCATCCAGGACGGCGTCGATGGCCGAACGCAGCCCGGCAGGGGGCGCTGAGGCGGTGAGGTCGGCGCGGTTTTCGAATGCAGTTTCAATCAGGGTTTGCAGCGCGGACATGAGCGTGTTCCTGTAGGGTGTGGATGAATGCGACCAGGCGCCGGGCCGCTTCGAGAGTTTCTTCCAGAGTGCCGACCAGCGCAATGCGAATCCGGTTTTGCCCCGGATTAAAGCCATGGGCCTGACGCGCCAGCACGCTTCCGGGGAGAACCGAGACCTGGGTGTCGCGCATCAGGGCGATGGCAAATTCGGTGTCCGCAATCGGCGTATGGGCCCAGTAATAAAACCCGGCCTCGGGGCGCTCCAGCGGCAGGTGCGGGTGGACGAGCGCGTAAAACGCTTCCATTTTTTCGCGATACTGGCGGCGATTGTCCCGCACATGGGATTCATCCTGCCACGCCGCTTCGCTGGCGGC
>JAGWPH010000064.1 GCA_028870615.1 Betaproteobacteria bacterium | reverse complement strand
TTGGAGATGGGCAGGTGGCCCGTTACGCGCCCAGCCTATTGGAGTGGGCTTTGGGAATGGGCGGGCTCGGGGTAGCGTTTCTGATTGTTACCATCGGAGTGCGCATCCTCAATTTCCTTCCGCACGACGACCCCCATCAATCTGCTGAAAGCAACTGATCCCATGCCTAGGATGCTGGTCTCGGCCGCCCACAAATCTTCGGGTAAGACAACCATCAGCGTCGGTTTGTGCGCGGCTTTTCGGGCCCGTGGGCTGGCTGTTCAACCGTTTAAAAAGGGGCCGGACTATATTGATCCGATCTGGCTTTCACAAGCCAGTGGCCACGCCTGTCGCAACCTGGATCTCTATCTGATGCGGCGCGATGAAATCGAAGACATCTTTGCCCAGCATTCGGCAGGCATGGATGTCAACCTGGTCGAGGGCAACAAGGGCTTGTACGATGGATTGGCGCTGGATGGCAGCAACAGTAATGCAGAATTGGCCAAGCTGCTGAAACTGCCGGTGATCCTGGTGATTGATGCGCGCGGCATGACACGTGGCATTGCGCCGCTCATTCTGGGATACCAGGCGTTTGATCGCGACATCCGGATTGCCGGGGTGATCCTGAATCAGTTGGGTGGAAGCCGCCATGAATCCAAGTTGCGCGCCGTGGTTGAGCATTACACCGATGTGCCGGTGTTGGGCGCAGTTCATCACGACGCCGGTCTGTTCGTGCAGGAGCGCCATCTGGGACTGATTCCGGGAAATGAGTCAGAGCATTCCAAAGCGATCATTGAGAGGATGGGCCAGCACATGGCCGCCCAGGTGGACCTTGATCGTCTGCTGGCAATGACCGCCGTGGCAGATTTGGGGTCAGACCTCACTGAGAAAGCAACATCCTCTGTGAGATCCGACCCCGGTTTGGCCGTTCGAATCGGTATCGCGCGCGACCGCGCCTTCGGGTTCTACTATGCCGATGATCTTGACGCATTGGTGGCTGCGGGGGCAACGCTGGTGGCGTTCGATACCTTGGGCGATTCTCATTTGCCCCAGGTGGATGGGCTGTACATTGGGGGTGGTTTTCCTGAAATGTTTGCACAGGACCTGGCTGCCAACGCAACGCTGAGGAATGATCTGCGCCGAGTGCTCGAGGGCGGGTTACCCGCCTATGCAGAGTGTGGGGGCCTGATGTATCTGTCCAGAACCCTGGCTGCGGGCGGCAAAACCTACCCGATGGTTGGCATTATTCCGGGAGACGTCGTGATGCATGAGCGGCCGGTGGGCCGGGGTTACGTTCATCTGTCCGAGCAGCCCTGGCATCCCTGGCCGCGCCCTCGCTCTCCTGCCCAGGAGATTCGGGCGCACGAGTTCCATTATTCCAGTCTGGAAAACCTGCCTCCGGATACGCGTTATGCGTTTGCAGTAAAGCGGGGTCATGGCATCGATGGCCGGCATGACGGGATCCTGGTGCACAATGTATTGGCCTCTTATACCCACCTGCGCACGATTGGGTCGTGCTACTGGGCGACCCGATTCGTGGCATTCGTACGCCAGTACCGGCAAAATTTGGCGCGCCAATCGCAGGAAACATTGGGCGCGATACAATGACATGATGAAACATTCATTTGCACCGTATATCCAGATTCTTGGCAAAGGGCGGCGTGGTGCCCGTGACCTTGATCAGGATGAAGCGCGGGAGGCCATGACCCTGGTTCTTTCCGGCGCGGTCGAACCGGTGCAACTGGGGGCTTTTCTGATGCTCATGCGGGTCAAAGAAGAAACCCCGGCGGAATTGGCAGGGTTTGTCCAGGCGGCGCGGGCGTCGCTCCCCATCCCGCCTGACCTGTTGACTGTAGATATGGATTGGGCCAGTTACGCTGGCAAGCGGCGACAGCTGCCTTGGCATTTGCTGGCAGCGCTGCTGCTGGCCAGTCATGGCAGCCGGGTGCTGATGCATGGGACAGACACTGGAACGCCAGGCAGAATCTACTTACCGCAGGCCTTGGCTGCGTTGGGACTGACACCTGCAGAATCCTACGCCGAAGCGGCGCGCCGGCTGGCGCAAAATCGCTTTGCGTACCTGCCATTGGGGTCTTTCAGCCCCATTCTGCAAAGCATGCTCGATCTCAAGTCTGTTTTGGGGTTGCGCTCACCTGTTCATACACTGGTACGCATGCTCAATCCGTTCAGGGCACAGGTTTCCTTGGTGGGTATCTTTCATCCTGGCTATGACGATACGCATCAGCAGGCTGGATTACTGCTG
>JAGWPH010000063.1 GCA_028870615.1 Betaproteobacteria bacterium | reverse complement strand
CGTGGCAAGTCAGAAGCCGGAAACCGCCTGGAGTTTTGGTTTGGGGGGTTCTGTCAGAAATTCGAGGTCATCGCACTTAAGCCGCGAGAGCTCGTGCATTGGAAAGGAACCAAAGAAGGGGCGGACGAATGGGTCGGGACGGAAATCAGTTTTCGGTTGAGGCCAGAGGGCAACCAAACTTTTGTTCGCTTCACGCATTCCAATTGGGCAGATGATACCGATTTTCTTGCGCACTGCTCGACCAAGTGGGCCGTATTTCTTCTGAGCCTGAAAGATCTGCTGGAAAAGGGGAAAGGCCAACCCGCTCCAGAGGACGTGCCGATCAACCATCGTTGAGTGCCGGTTGGTGCCCAGGAAGGGACTCGAACCCCCACACCTTACGGCGGCAGGACCTAAACCTGCTGCGTCTACCAATTTCGCCACCTGGGCAACCTTCTGAATTCTACCGAAAATAATAACCTTAGGAAAACCAGCGTAGGAAAGCGGCCGAACTCAATGCAATCGCTCCAAGTGCGAAGGAAGTGCCCCAGACGAAACGGCACTTTTTGATGCTCCAGCGCGAACTCCGTTTTGCATAATAGACAGCCAGTGCAAATCCGAAAATGGCGCAGATCGCTTTGATGAAGAGCGCATCGACCGCCACACCGTGGATGTCCGGAAGGTGCAGCGAATAATGGTAGGTCGCCAACCCAAACAATGCACCACTTGACGCCTGAAGCGCCCACAGGACAGCCAAAAGCGAGGCAGCCCCAAGCGTGGGACTGCCTCGAACAAACCAGATGCCATAAGCGCCAATCCCTACAATGGCAACAGCACCGAAATTGTGGAGAACCTGGATTAAGGCATAAATCAGGTTTTGCACGCGCTTATTTTACGCTGACCGCCACTGTGCTTTGTACCCCTGTCAGGCTGTGGCCTGCCGTTGCTTCCTTCACAACGATGACATGCTTGCCCGGAGTCAGGGCCGGCAAGTCGATACTGCAGGGGCAATTGCTGACTTTTCGACCAATAATGGGGTCCTGATCATCAACGTAAATATGCAGATGACTGCCATTCGGGCTCATATGAAGATTATATTCGAGCTTGTTTCCACTGCCACTCTGGAGGACTGCGCCCTCTTTTGGAGAAGTGATCGTGATGGAACCCGAATCGGCAGCAACGGCCAGATCTGCAAACGAAATCGTCACTGCTGCGAAGCACAGAAACAAATATTTAGACTTTTCCATGATACCCCCCTCCCTAGAAATAAAGACCTTCTTGTTTCGCTTTCAGGTATAGCACAAAAACCAGCCGTGACCCTATTTTCCTGTGGGTGGCCAGTTCTCTCAGCAGGTGACGTGAAACAGCCCAACAGCCCTGCCCTCGGCCTTGTTATATGCCGTAACGGCATCTGGCGTGGGACGTAATATCACCCGGCAATCATGATGCCTGAAGAATTCTGAAGCTTCCAGCGACAGTTCCATGTTATCGTACTGGCCGGCCCCCAGTATCAGGGTGTTGCAACCTTTCTCGTAGATGAATTCCGCCTCTTCGCGCGAAATGATGTGGTCGGTGTTGTAATACTTCCTGGAGAATTTTTTCTTGCGCTTCAGCACTTCGCCCGACAGACGGATCAAAATATCGTGCGCGTAGGTGGCGCCATTGACGGTAATGCTGCCGAATTCAGTGGAGTCGATTTTCATGGCTGTCCCCCTGGGCCTTTCCGGATCGCCGCCCTGTCAGAATTTGTATGAGACCCCGGTGTAAAACTGCGTGGTGTAGCCGCCAGGAATAGCGGACGAATTACCAACGTCATATCTATCCAAACCGACATTTATCCCGATTGCCCTGGTAATCATGTACTGCCCGCCAATACCAATGACAACGCCATTTTCGGCAGAAGTGTTTGGAGCATCGATAGAGGTTCTGGCATACCCCAGTTTGCCGCGCAGGGAAAAACGAGTATCGGGAATTGGGAATATGCCTATGGCTGACAGGGAATCAGCCTTGAGCGCGTAATTGTTGCCATAGCCAATTTTACCCATGTCGTCATATTGGCCCTCAACGGCAAAATATTTTGTAAACTGATACCCGCCGATTAATCCAAGGCTTGTATCAGAGCTCTTGGAAAGACTTGTGCCCCCAACATCGGTGCTTGCCGCGCCAACATTCCCCCCAATGTAAAATCCAGAATCAGCAGCCAGGACCGGGAAGGCAAAAAACACAGATACAGCAGCAACAGCAGAGAATTTTTTCATGACTTACCCAACAAGGTGATTGAAGGTCACCATTATCGGGACGTTTTCATATTACTTTCTTCACAGAATTGTTACGGCTTGTGTGAAGGGCACATCTCCAATCAGCGGGCCCCTTGAAGTGCAGCCAGGTCGGCGATCACTTCGGCAGGATTGCGACCTGCATCCACACTTTCATACACTTTGGCGATTCGCCCCAGGGGATCGATCACAAAAGTGTTGCGCTTGGCGATCTTGAACCCCAGCAGGCGCATTTCAGACCCGTATTCTTGGGCCACCGTGCCATCCCTGTCCGCCAGGAGCGGAAAGGGCAAATGGTGGTTCTTGGCAAATTCCGCGTGACTACTGGCATCGTCGATACTGACGCCCACCACCGCCGCACCAAGCTGGTGAATTTTCTGGATGTCGTCGCGATACGCGCAAGCTTCAGCGGTACAACCGGGCGTTTCATCCTTGGGATAAAAATATAGAACCAGCCATTTCCCCCGGTAGTCTCCCAGGTGCTGTAGCACGCCGTTTTGGTCCTCTACGCTGAACTCTGGAGCGCTTTGCCCTACCTGGGGCAATTCCGCTGCCGGAGCAGTGCCGGCCCACACCAATGCAGTAAGTCCGAAGGCAGCCATGATCCACAAAAAAGTTTTCATTGAATCCTCCCAAAAAAATGGGCGTTGTTCCCGCTAATCTCCGATAATTTTGACCAGCACGCGCTTGCGGCGCCTGCCGTCAAATTCACCATAAAAAATTTGTTCCCAGGGACCGAAATCCAGCGCTCCGCCAGTCAGGGCGATCACCGCTTCGCGCCCCATGATCTGGCGCTTGATATGCGCGTCGGCGTTGTCTTCGCCGGTATCATTATGCCGGTAACCCGATACGGGTTCATGGGGAGCAAGGCGCTCCAGAAACTGCTCGAAGTCATGATGCAGCCCGGACTCATCGTCGTTGATAAACACCGAGGACGAAATGTGCATGGCATTGACCAGCACCAACCCTTCGCGGATACCACTTTCAGCCACGCAGGCCACCACCTGGCCCGTAACGTTGATGAAGGCGCGGCGCGTAGGAACGTTGAACCAGAGTTCTTTCCGGTAACTTTTCACTGAAGCCTGCCCGCCTCGTTACCGCTCAGTAAAATCGCCGACAACGCCCAGGAAATGATGCTGTAGAGAATCGCACCGCCAACCCCCGGCCAGAAGCCGCCGACGTGGAATCCGTCAACGAAGGTTCCGACGAACCAGAACAGCAGCCCATTGATCACGAAAATGAACAGGCCCAGGGTCAGCAGCGTCGCCGGCAGTGTGAGCAGGACCAGTAACGGCCGGATGAAGGTGTTGATCAACCCCAGCACCAGCGCGGCGATTAACGCGACGATGAACGAATCGACTTTGATCGACGACAACAGGTAAGGCAACACAAACAACGCAGCCGCATTAATCAACCACACATATAGAAGTCGCACGCCAGTTCTCCGTAGAATTTTCGGGTCATTGGGCCTAGTATATGGAAATATTTTACGGGGAGCGAACATCATGACCAATCATTCGAGCAACGGACTGCCTACACCACCTCATTACGACACCGTCTCGCGTTTTTTGCATTGGACAATCCTTGCGCTTCTGATTTCCGAATTCACCATTGCATGGGCGATGCCTGAAGTTGAAAAGGACACGCGGCCGGATGGCCTGATCGCCTGGCACCTGTTTTTTGGGACACTCATTCTGACTGTGGTGTTGCTGAGAATTTTGTGGCGTTTTACCCATCCCGTTCCTGAGAGTGTACCAATGCCACGTTGGCAGGAACTCTCGGCAAAAATCACCCATAAATTACTTTATGTCGTGCTTTTTGCCCTGCCATTGATGGGCTGGGCAAACGCTTCTTCGCGAGGTTGGGATGTCAGGTTGTTTGGAACCATTTCGTTACCCGCCATGGCGCCAAAGGGCTCGAACTGGGGTCATGCCCTGGGAGATGTGCATCATGCGGTGGCGATCGGATTGTTGGTACTGATCGGGTTGCATGTTGCCGCTGCTGTCTACCACCAATGGATTCTACGCGACGGGTTGCTCCAGCGGATGCTTCCGCCCAGGTCGCCGTGAACGCATATTTTTGGCTATTGGCGTCCCCACGGGGATTCGAACCCCGGTTACCGCCGTGAAAGGGCGATGTCCTAGGCCTCTAGACGATGGGGACGTATGAACATCAACAGGAATTAGAGGATCCCTGATGAATCAAGCCCGGCATTGTAACCAGTTTGGGCAGGGTTGTCACTCGCCGGAACGCCGTTGTCGATCGTTGGCCCAGCGGTAGAGCTCGATAAAACCCCAGGTCAGGGCCAACGCTGTCAACCCTTTTTGCAGCAACCACGCATCGGCATAGCCCGTGTCATTGCCCAGGAGGTTATAGAATCCTGACAGGAACAACAGGACCAACGGCAAGGCGCGCCCTGCCCCCTGCGCGCCCCAGGACCAGCGCCGCGCAATGAAAAGTCCAGCGGCAGCGCTCAACCACCCTATTACCGCACCGGACAGCACGTCCACCGGCCAATGCACCCCAACGCCAATGCGCGACAGGCCCACCAAAGCGGCCAGTGTCAGAATCCCGGCCTGAACCCATCTGTCTTTGACCGGAATGCCCAGGACCAACAGCCCCGCCAGCATGAAAATGCTGGTGCTGTGCCCGGAGGGAAATGAGCTGTGCAGCAATCGCGGGCCCACCACGATAATGTCAAGCAGGGCGGGCGGCCGGGCTTCATTGACCAGGGGTTTCAAGCCGTGAGAAATCGCATAGGCCAGTAATCCCCCCACCACAGCGGCCCACAGGAGATCCGGACGACGCCGGATAAAAATCACCAGGATCAGGGGTGTCAGGGCCGAGTCCCCCAACAGCGTCAGGTTGGCCCAAAGCCCTCCGCCGAGCAGCAACTGATGCTCATGCAACCAAAGAAACAGCGGTACATTCCAGTCTGCAAACCACAGTACTCCCGCCAGCCCCAACAGAACGAGCGGCACTCCCAAACTACATTTCATCATCCTCCCTCATGCGTCAGTCGCCCGTCATTCTAACCAGGCGCACGCCTCCTTTGCTGAATAACGTCTCGTGTGCCGGTAATTCCGTTTCCCGATCGGCGCGTAAAAAAACCAGGTCGCCTGAATGGGGAGTCCGATTCTCTGTAGAACGCCCGCTGTACACGGCAAAACTCGGCATGCGGTTGTCTGCGACGGTCGGTTGCGCAAGGCTCCGGGCAACCTGTGCGGCTTCCTGCAAGGGCTCCTGTTGCAGATCGGCTGCAGCAGGAATCAGGACCATCCAGACCAGCAGGTTGCTTGCGATGCCTGCGAGTGCAAGCAGTTGCCACGAGAGACGCTCACGAGACCGTAGGTGCATCAACCACAGGCCCAGCACCACTGCCCCTGACACGAGGGCCATGCCCATCCAATAGGACGCGGCAAAGACTTCCGGTCCTCGACTCAACATTTCATGGAGATAGGGATTTTTGTTGTGATCTGCTGCCTGTGCCACCAAAGTGGGCAGAACGAGCGCCAACACGCCCATCAATCCCAGTGGCAGCAACGTCAGCAGCGACGAGCGCAGGCGCTCCCGGTACCGCGCCATCAACAAAAAAACGGGCGTCAAACCAATCAACAGGTAATGGGGCAATTTGGTGCTGGCGAACGTAAACAAACCAAACACCACGACAAACCAGATCAGCAAAAACTGTGTCAAGGCATCGCTGCGCTGACGCAGGCTTTCATAACCGGCACGCAACAACAAGCTGGTATGCGGCAAGACGAGCAACAGCAACACCGGGACATAGTAAAACAGGTTTCCCCCATGCCCTTGCAAGGATCCTGTGAGGCGTCCCAGATTTTCGCGATAGAGAAAATAATCAAGGAACGGTTGCCCCATCAGATGATACTGGGCCAGATACCAGGGTGAAGCCACTGCAAGAAAAATGATCCACCCCAGGGGATTGAACGCCGCTCTAAACCAACGTCCCAAACTTCCCTGCATTGCATAAAAAATAAAACTGATCAACACCGGCACCACGAGGGCGACCGGCCCTTTGGCGAGAAACCCCAGGGCCATCCATAAGAAAACCCGCCATTGGGCGTGGCGATCGTCCGATGCCCAGGCCCGAAAGATGTCGAATCCCGCGGCTGCAATCAGGAGGCTCAGCACGCCATCCATGGCCGCCGCTTCGCCGGATATGATGACGCCAATCGAGGTGGCACAGAACAGCCCCGCTGCCCAGCCCGCTTCCGCATCCATGAACCGGCGTCCAAAGCGGATCAGCAGGACCACCCAAAGCAGGCAGGCAACGGCAGAAGGCAGCCGGAATACCCACTCATGGACACCGAAACGTTGCACCAGAGGGGCCTGAAGCCAGAAGGCCAGGATGGGCTTCTCAAAAAAGGGTTGCCCATTCAGCGTGGGCGTGATGAAGTCGCCGCTGTGGGCCATTTCTACAGCCACTTCGGCATACTCCCCTTCGTCCTCATCGAACAGGGGAACGCGTCCCAGATTAAACAGCGTGATACTTAGTGCGAGAGCCAGTATCCCGATCAACCATCGGGATACTGGCTTGGGTGGATCAGGGGCGGTCAGGGAGGGCATCCGTGGAGCCTACCAAAAACCCCTTGTTTCAACCACCCATGCGTTTGCGCGATTGGAATGGTTTGTCAGCCTTGGCCCAAGGCGCCGGACTGCCCACACGCGGGCGGGCGCCCTGCCCCGGACGGCCTCCCGGCTTGCCTTGCCGGTTGCCTTTTGGGGCAGGGCGAGTTTGGCGGATCGGGCGCTTCGGCTCGAATCCCTCAATGGTGTGCACTGTGATGGATTTTCCGGTAAAGCGTTCGATGCGTTGCAGATGCAATGTGTCGCGTCCGCTGGCCAACGAGATGGCAATCCCTTTGTTGCCGGCACGGCCGGTACGGCCAATGCGGTGAACATAGTCTTCCGCCATCTTGGGCAAATCGTAATTGATGACGTGAGAGATGCCCGGAACGTCAATCCCACGTGCGGCCACATCCGTTGCAACCAGCACGCGAAAACGACCACGGCGCAGTCCTTCCAGGGTCCGGTTGCGCGCGCCCTGGTGCATGTCACCATGCAAGGCAGCGGCAGCATGACCCATGCCGCTGAGATCGCTGGCCAATACATCCGCGTCGCGCTTCGTGGCGGTAAAAATAATCGCCTGATTGAGGTCATCGGCTGTCAGCAGATGTGCCAGGAGGCGGTTTTTATGGGCCATGTCGTCCACATAATGCAGCCGCTGATCAATGTTTTCATTGGAATTCCTGGGGCTGTCGGATTCGATGCGCACTGGGTCGCGCAGCAGGTTGCGCGACAGGCGCAGGATTTCCTTGTCGAGTGTGGCCGAAAACAGCAGCGTCTGCCGCGTGGGGGGGGTGGCCGCTGCGATACGTTCCACGTCCTCGATGAAACCCATGTCGAGCATACGATCCGCCTCATCCAGTACCAGCATCTCCAACTGGGACAGATCCACACGCCCATGTTCCATTTGGTCAATCAGGCGCCCGGGGGTTGCCACCAGAATTTCATAAGGTTTGGACAACATCCGATTCTGAAGGGGGTAGGGCATTCCGCCCAAAATCGATACCGTCCGGATTTGTTTGAGATGGCGGCCATACTTTTTGGCGGCCTCGGTAATTTGGTTGGCAAGTTCGCGCGTCGGCGACAACACCAGCATGCGCGGACCGCGGCCCGTTGCGGGCTGCGTTGCAATGCGATGGAGCGCAGGCAGCATGAACGCGGCAGTTTTGCCGGAGCCCGTGCGCGAAGAAACCATCAGGTCCGCGCCTGACAGCAAGGCAGGAATGGCCTGCGCTTGAACCGGTGTCGGGGTAATGTAACCCGACTCGGTGACGGCAGTCACAATGCGGGGATCCAGTTGCAGTTGATCAAAGCGAAGTTCGTTTACCATGTTCTGTTGTGTTTTCCAGTAAAAATCGATGGACAAAGGTGCGCTCACGGCGCAGCACCGGCCTTGGGTGGCCGTAGTCTGGCGGATGATAAATTCAGCGGGATAAAGCCGCCGGCGCATGTCACTAACCGGCGAGCAGGATATTCGACGAATCGAATCAAGAAGGTCAGGGACAACTCAAGCGGTGCATGTTGCACCGCAATAGCCGGTTACTATACGCGAATTCTGGCGCAGTGCAAGCATTTTTTTGGCAACCCGGACCACAAGCGCGTATCCTGTCGGGTGCATTGAGGACGGTACGCCGTCCCGCTCTATTTTTGACGAAACCAGAGGGTTATTTTCATGGTCAGTTCCCATCAGGAGGCCATCCCGGCAACGCTGATTCCCGGTGATGGCATCGGCCCGGAAATCATCAAATCCGTCGTTGCCGTTCTCGAAGCCGTAGGCGCTCCCCTGGTCTGGGATGTCCAGAAAGCCGGGATGGCCGCCGTTGCCGAGTCGCTGGATCCGCTTCCAGAAGCCACACTGGACAGCATTCGGCGCTCCAGGCTTGCACTGAAAGGGCCGCTGACCACCCCTGTGGGTGGTGGATTTCGATCCATCAATGTGCGCCTGCGCGAAGAATTCAAACTCTATGCCAACGTTCGCCCTGCCCAGACACTGATTCCCGGGGGGCGCTACGACGATGTCAATATCGTGTTGGTTCGCGAAAACCTGGAAGGGTTATATGTGGGATTTGACCACTATATCCCGATCGACAATGACCCCCATGGGGCAGCCATTTCCTCCGGCATCAATACGCGTGCCGGCAGTCGCCGGATTGCCCGATACGCTTTCGAATACGCTGTAAAAAACGGGCGCAAAAAAGTCACCATCGTGCATAAGGCCAACATCCTGAAAGCACTTACCGGCATCTTTCTGGAGACCGCGCTGGAAATGGGCAAGGAGTATGCGGACCGGTTGACGATCGACGAACGCATCGTGGACGCCTGTGCCATGCAACTGGTGCTGGACCCTACCCAGTTTGATGTCATTCTGACCACCAACCTGTTCGGGGATATTCTCTCGGATGAAATTGCCGGTCTGGTGGGCGGCCTGGGACTGGTCCCGGGTGCCAATATCGGCGAGCATGCAGCGATTTTTGAAGCCGTTCATGGCTCGGCTCCGGATATTGCCGGCAAGGGCATTGCCAACCCCCTGGCCCTGCTCTCCGCCGCCGCCATGATGCTGGATCACATTGGTCGGCCCGTACTCGGCAAAATCGTTCGTCAAGCCATTCACGACGTCCTGAATACCGATGGTATCCGCACCAGGGACCTGGGCGGAAAAGCCACCACGCAGGATGTCACCCAGGCCCTGCTGAAACGGGTTAGCGCCCGAGGGTCGTAATGCCTCCAGCTCCAACGACGGTATATCCGTAGGGAACTGCTCCCATAAAACCATTGGGAATCGTTGTGCCCTGGGGTTGGGTTATCGCGTTGAGCGTATTGTTACCCGCATTGGAAATCTGGCTGGTCCAGGTGGCACCATCAAAGCTGGTGAAAATGGCTCCGGAATCGCCGATGGCTACAAATTGAGTGCCGAAATTGAGCGCTTTGATCCCCACCGGAAAAGCCGTCACGTGCACGTTGTCAATGGTGAAGTTGGATGGCGTGCTCCAGTTCATCCCATCAATACTGTTGAGCAGTACGCCCCCGTCACCCGCTGCCACCCAAAGAGGAAGGAAAAACAGCGGCGGGTAGCCAGGAATGAGTACTGGCATGGAGTTTGGGGTACAGGCCACGCCCCGGAGATTCTGGGTGGTCGTTGTCTTGATGCCTGCATTGGTCCAGCTGGTGGCACCGTTTAGATCCGGGGTGGCAATGATATTGCCGTTGGCGCCGACCGAGACCCAGGACCAGAACGCCAGGCCGCAGAAATTGAAGGCCACGCCATAGAGATCGTTGGCGGGAATGCTGCTGCCGATAGGGACCGCCCAGTTTTCACCATCGCCGCTCCAAAGAATGGTCCCCTTGGAACCCACAACCACATGGGCGCCGCCCAGCGCAGCCCAGCCGTTCTGGTTGGTGGTGACCGCATAGTAATTGGGTGTACCGAGGTTGGGTGGCAGGGTCGTGGGTGCATACCAATTGGCGTCGGCGGTGGTGTAAGTGGGCGGCGCCGCATAGGCCAGGCCGACCCCGGTGGGATTGAGGGGTGAGAGGCCGCTAAAACATATGGTGCCGTTGTCTCCCACCACCACATAAACACCCCACCCGTAATCCGTGGCGCGCAGGGCACCTCCTGCAGGCGGCGTACACACCGGCTGCAGTGGCAAGGGCGTCCAGGTCTTGGAATCGACGCTGGTAAACATGCTGCCCCCCGAGCCCACTGCCAGATAAAATCGCAAGCTGCCATTGTCCTGCCCCAGCAGACCTGCATTGTCTCCAAAGGACACGCCATAAAGCGTAGGGGCGCCAGAGGGGCAAGCGCCCCCGGAAGCCGTGCAGGGAACCCAGTTGTTTCCCGCATAACGGGGCGTTGCGGGCAGGCTGTTGGATTGCCCGCCTCCGGGACCATTGGGATCCCCTGCGTGGGCGTTGATGGCAAAGCTATAGGGCAGCCCGTTGAGGAGGCTGCTCATGACGTAGGGTGGCATAGTATCGACCTCGGCCCCAACGGAATTGCCGGAGGGCCCAATGGTGACCCCGAGCGTGGACTGGATCCACCAGACCCAGTAATACAGTCCGGGAGTGGTATTCCAGGTCAAAGTGACTTGGCCGTCACCGGGTACAGCGCTTGCCAGAACCGGTGGAGGTGCCGCACTGCCGCCACCTCCGCCGCCACCTCCGCCGCCACCACAACCCGAGATGATCAGGGCCGCACATGCGGCGGCCAGCATTCCACTCCATTGACGCTTCAACATGACTTTCCTTGACTGTAATTCCGAGACAAGCGTTGCATTTTGCCTGAACCCCGGCCTCTTCGTAAACTTGACAACGCTAGCGCACCATCTGGTTGATTTCGATGATCGGCAGCAATACAGCCACCACGATCAATGCCACGATCAAACCCATAATCAGGATCAATACCGGTTCAAGCAGCGTGGTCAGCAACAGGATACGCCGTTCCAATGCGCTGGCTTCGCCGCGCGCGGCACGGTCCAGCATTTCTGGCAAGCGTCCCGTACTTTCGCCCGAATGAATCAGCTGCAACAGGATAGGCGGGAAACGGCGATGCACCCCGAGCGCTCGGGCCAAACTGGCCCCTTCACGCACCCGGGTGATGGCATCAGCCACGTCGCGCCGCAATGCCGTATTGGCCAGAGCATCCGCTGCTCCCTGCAACGCCGGCAAAATGGGCACCCCGCCGCCGACCAAAATGGACAAGGTGCTGGCAAAGCGTTCCGTATTGTAACCTCGTATTGATTTTCCGATGATTGGCCAACGCAGCAGGTGCTCATCCCAATTCAAACGCACCTTGGGCCGGGCCAGCGTCCGGCGCACCAATACCCCCGCTGCCAGCAGCCCCAACAACAAAATCCAACCCCAGTTCCGGATCAGATCCGAAAGGGTAATCATCATTCGGGTCAAAAGCGGCAAGGTTTGATGGTTGCTGGTGAAGACTGAAACCACTTGAGGCACAACAGTCGTCATAAGAAAAATAACGATCCCCAGCGCGACCACGGTGACGATGGCCGGATAAGCCATGGCCATCCATACTTTTTGGCGCAGGGTATCCCGCGCTTCGGCATAATCGGCCAGACGTTCCAGCACCCAGCCCAACCGTCCGCTTTGTTCTCCTGCGGCAACGAGCGCCTGGTAAAGATCCGGGAAGTCCTTGGGATGAGCGGCCATGGCCATCGCCAGTGGGCTGCCTCCCAGCACTTCGGAACGCAATTCAAGCATGCGCTCGCGCAGCACCGGCCGTTCTGCTTCGGAGGCGGCAGCGGTAAGCGCTTCATCCAGGGGAATGCCCGCATTGAGCAGGCTTGCCAGTTGCCGAATGACCGTAACCCGATCACTCCCCGACAGGCCTCTATAAAACCACGCATGGCGCCGCAGCGCAGCCATCTCTTTGGCTGTCGCCAGGGAAAACGGGATCAGCCCGCGGGCGCGCAACAAGGTGCGCGCCTGACGTAACGAATCCGCTTCCACGATCCCGGATTCGGAGCGGCCTGCCTGGTCCATGGCCTCGAATCGAAATACCGGCATGACCTTAGACGTCACCTGTGACGCGTAGCAATTCTTCCATTGTCGTGATCCCGGCACTCAGCCAGCGTTCGCCATCCTGACGCAAGGTACGCATGCCATGCTGCAATGCCCAGTCGCGCAACTGGGCTTCGGAAGCACGCTGATGGATGAGGGCGCGCAAACCCTCATCCACTTCCAGCAACTCATACACCCCGCTCCGGCCCTGATACCCGGTCTGCCCGCACGTTGTGCATCCCACCGCGGCATCGGGTCCGCCGCAAACAGGACAGCAGCGCCGCACCAACCGTTGACTCAACACGCCCAGCAGCGAACTGGCCAGCAGGAAAGGTTCGATCCCCATATCAATCAGCCGGTTGACCGCACTCACCGCATCGTTGGTGTGCAAGGTGGCTAAAACCAGGTGGCCGGTGAGGCTGGCTTGCACCGCAATCTGCGCGGTCTCGGCATCGCGGATTTCACCGATCATGATCACGTCAGGATCCTGGCGCAGAATGGCCCGCAGGGCTTTGGCAAACGTCAGGTCAATGCGGGGATTCACCTGGGTCTGGCCGATGCCATCCAGGTGATACTCGATGGGGTCTTCCACGGTCATGACGTTGGTGGTTTGCGCGTCCAGCCGTGACAGGGAAGCATAGAGGGTGGTCGTCTTGCCACTGCCCGTAGGGCCGGTCACCAGGATGATGCCGTGGGGTCGACGCGTCAGCTGATCAAAGCGGGTCAGCGTATCGTCCGCCATGCCCAGCCGGGCCAGGTCGAGACGACCGGCGTCCTTGTCCAGCAAACGCAGCACGGCCCGCTCACCGTAGCCCGTCGGCAATGTCGAGACCCGCACGTCCACCGGACGGCCCGCCACCCGCAGCGCAATCCGGCCATCCTGAGGCATTCGCTTTTCGGCAATATCGAGCTGCGCCATGATCTTGATGCGGGAGATCAGGGCCGCATGCAGCGCTTTTTTGGGGCGCACAACATCCCGCAATGTCCCGTCCACGCGAAAGCGCACCACTGAGGCCTGTTCTGCGGGTTCGATATGAATGTCGGAGGCGCCTTCCCGCGCCGCCTGGGTCAGCAACGCATTGATCATGCGAATGATTGGCGCATCATCACGTGATTCCAGCAGATCCGCCACTGCGGGCAGATCCTGCATCAGGCGCGACAGGTCGATTTCCTCCTCCGCTTCCCCCACCACCTGTGCTGCGCCGCCTTCGTGCTCCGCATAGGCGCGGGATAAGGCCAGCTGCCAGTCCTCCGGCTTTTGATGACGAATGCGCAATGTCCCGTAGACCCGCCCCACCTCGGCCAACGCATCGGGACGGGTTTCGTCACACACCCATACTTCTGTTGCTTCGGGATGCTGTGCGACGACCAATATGTGTCCGTCTCGCGCAAACGCAAAGGGAAGCAGGCGCGCTGCCAGGGTCGAGATGCCTGTCTGCATCACCTTCATGGCGCCTTTCAAGGGCTTTTGCTGGGTACCGCGCCGCCCGGAAGCGGCGTGGCAGTAGGCTCGGTGCTCGTGGTTCCAGGAGCCACGAAAGGCGAGCCAGCCCCTTGGGCAGGAGGCAACGGCGTCAGTGTTTCATTGGACAGGATGCGCACATTGGGCTGATAGTCATCGCGCATTTCCTTCATCATGCCATAGCGGTCATTGGTCAGGGCGTCGCTCTGCTCCGCCGTCCGCACCACGTAGGGTCGCAGGAACACCATCAGGTTGGTTTTAACCCGGGTCTTCGTTTCATACCGGAACAGGGCGCCCAGGAATGGGATGTCTCCCAGAAAGGGGGTCTTTTCCATGCTGTCCGAATAGCTGTCGGACAGCAGTCCTCCAAGCGCCACGACCTGCCCATCCTCGACCAGCACGTTGGACTCCAGTGAGCGCTTGGTGTAACTGGGTCCGTAGACATTATTGACCGTGGCAGCGTCCACCGCGGAGGATTCTTGATAGATCTGTAATCGCACCAACCCGCCTTCCGAGATCTGGGGCTTGATCCGCAAGGTCAGCCCCACGTCCTTGCGATCGACGGTCGTGAAAGGGTTGATGGTTCCCGTCACGCCTGTTTGGGCATACTGACCCGCGACGAGGGGAATGTTTTCGGCAATCACGATGTTGGCTTCCTCGTTGTCCAACGTCAGCAGATTGGGGGTGGATAGCACATTCACACCCGAGATGTTGCTGACGGCTCGCGCCAGGGCAGAAAGTCCCATGACACCATTGAAGTTATGCAAGACAGCGATGTTGGTCCCTGCTGACGGAATTACGGAAGTGAGCCCCACATTGGCTGTGGCACCCAGATTGAGCAGGTTGCCCGCCCCTGAACCCAGTGCAACAATATTGCTGCCCGGAGTTGCCGCATTAAAGTTCGTACCGGCAAAAGTCTGTGTGGATCCCCCTCCGAGCAACCCCTGCAGTTGAACGCCAAACTCATCAGCCTTGTTACTGGACACTTCCACAATCATGGATTCCACGTAGATCTGGGCGCGCCTTGCATCCAGCCGGTCAATCACCGCGCGCAGATTGCGATACACCTGTTCGTTGGCCGTGATGATGATGGAATTGGTGGTGGCATCTGCCTGGATCATGCCTGCCGGAATGCTCCCCGCCGAACCGCCGGCCCCGTAGGTGCGTGCGCCGCTGGAGGCACCTGAAGCACCGAAGGAACCCGAAGATCCGGAAGCGCCGGAAGAGGTTGAGGATTGGCCGGAGGATGTCGCACTGGGAGTGGCCCCGTTTGACGGGGAGGCCATGCCACTGCCGCCCTGTTGGGTTGCGCTGGAGGCACCGCCAAGGGGCTGGGTATCACTGGGAGTGCTGGCGCTGGTTTCGCCCGAGACAATGCCACGCAGGGTCTTGGCCAGTTTGGTGGCTTCTGCATTCTTGAGTGGAATCACCCAGATGTTACCGGGCTGGGTGGTTGGCGTATCCAGTTTGGCAATCAAACTTTTGATTTGCTGGGCGCGGATGACGGTAGCCGCTTTGAGCAGGATGCTGTTGGTGCGGGGCTCCGGCACGGCGACCGTACGAATGGATGGATCCGTATTCGCCGCCGCGGTATCGCTCATGCGATTGATAATGGCAGCAATATCGATCGCCAGTCCATACTTGATGGGAATGACATCCACATCCCCAGCCAGTGGCGCATCGATGGCGGCCACGATATGGGCAATGCGTCGCAGGTTTCCGGAATAATCGGTGATGACCAGGGTATTGTTGGCGGGATAGGCGGTGATGGTGTTGTTGGGTGCGATCAGGGGGCGCAATACCGGCACAAGGTTGTTTGCCGATTCATATTTGAGGCGGAACACCTGGGTGATGATCTGGTCCCCCACCGGGGCGCTCTCGGTGGACCCGCCGGCGCCGCTGGCATCCACCGTCACCCGCCCGCCTTGAAGCTTGGCGTCGGCTTCCGGCACCACACGATAAAATCCCGGCCCTTCCACCAGGGCGTAGCCCTGCAGCCGGAGTGCTGCGGTCAGCGTGGCTAACGCTTCGGTGTGACTCAAAGGTTTGTCGCTGGTCAGGCTGATTGTTCCCTTGACCCGCGGATCCACCAGAATGTTTTTACCAATCGCCTCACCTACCGCCTTGATCACGCCTTCGATATCTGCATCAACAAAATTGAGTGACACCAGATCCCGTCCTGAAACCGGGCCAAGCCCCAGGGGCATTGGAGGAGCGGCTGGTGGCGCCGCAGATGCCATTCGGGATACGAATAACACAACAAGCAGCGCAGCGCCAACGGTCCGGAATATTATTGTCATAGGTTCAACCTTGATAATGCAGGCGAGTGACGGCGCCTTCCCGTTTTCCCAAAATACTGAGCAGCCCGATCAATTGGGGTTCCAACGCATCGCTGGTGGTGGCCTGTCCGTCAAAGCCCAGTCGACCATTGACCAGGGATCCCTGTCCGGAAAGCATCAATGGCCCGACCACCGTTTCGAGATCCAGTTTACCCCCTAGCGGACCCCAAGCCATGCGCAACCTATACTGGCCCAAAGGCGCCACAGGGGAGAGGCGCGAGCGCATCTGTTCTGCCTGGACCGTTATCGATACCAGGGAACGCGGGGTGATGTTCTGGTAATTCCAGTCCAGACCATCCCAGTGCGTCGTCAGCACTCCCTCCAGACGCAAGGTGTTGAAAGGCGCTCCCAATCCCATCAGGATTTGGGCCGGCAACACCAGTTGCCCTGGCTCCAGATGGCCCCCTGACCAGCCGAGCGTGCCAGAAATTGGGCTCGCCAAGAGGCCCTGTTCAGTGGAATCCAGCACGAAGGCCAATCCTCTCCAGTGCGGCACGAGGCGCCAGCGCAAGCGCCCCGGAAGGCGCCCCAGGGCTTCGGGGCCACTCATCAGCGCCAATTCCGCCGAGCCTTGCCACAGCGTGCCGGTACTGTTGGCCAATAGCACCTTCTGCCCGGTGGATTGCGCCACCCGGGTCGCCACCCAACTGGCCGGCACATTCGCCAGCGCGACACCGATCAGGGCAACCGTAAAGAGCAGTGCCGGAAAGAAAGAAGCGATGCGCACCCGCTAGCCCCCGCCCCGCAGTACCAGATGCGCATTGACGTCGCCGGGGTGGAGCGCGCGTTCCACATGCGCCTCCACCACACTTACCCGCCATTTCTGTCGAACCTGGTCCAGCCAATCCGCCATTGTACTAAAAGGCGCGTCATGCCATTCCAACATGATCCGGCCATCCGGTCGGGTCTCGAACTTTTGGGTGGGTAACCCCATATCCCGCAGGGATTGGCGCAGCGCGGTTTCCAGCTCGGCACCCGCCGGCACGGCAACCGCAGTACGTTTTCGTGAAACATTCAGCTCTGCAGCCATGGCTTGCAGCCGCGCAAGCTCGGAACGCATCAACGGCAATTCCTGTTGCAACCGTCCAATGTTTTCCATTGCAGGTTGCCAGAACAACCCATACACCACAAGCGCCAACAACAACGCGGCCAGTGCCCCCAGCACGGCGCGTTCGCGCAGGGAACGCGCGCGCCACAGCGAAACAATGGCCTGTTGCCAATCGAACGATTTCATCGGCCTGCTCCACTCAGTCGCCAAACACCACGGCCCTCATCATGCAGAACAACACCAGAGCTTCCCCCGGCTTTTTTGATGAGCGCATCTCCGGCAACCCCCGGTTTGAATCGGAGGAACAGACTCTCGTCACGGTAATCGAGCTGTTGCAGCACCTCCCCAGGTTCGTTAGCGAGTAACGTCGCCAATCGCGAAGCCAGCACCGAAAAATCGCCGGGTAGCGCGCCGCCCTGGCCTAAACGCTGGTTTTCCAGGGCACGCTTCAACGCCAGTGCAGGCGCCAGATCCTGGGGAGCATTGGGCACTGTGTCACGCGCCAGGACTTGCATGGACTGGGTCAACCCATGTTTCTGCCAGGCCAGTTTGGCCCAATAGCCGTTAAGCGCCAGGAGCTGCAGCAGCAGGGCCAGGCCCAACAGACGCAGGGTAGGATGCCAGGGACGCAGGCGCTCCAGCAGTCCCCCGAGCGGGGCAGCAAACTCAAACTGACACAGGTCAATCGTTGCACCGGCTTCCATCCCCCCCAGCGCCCAGGAACGCAACCCCGGCGCAACTTGCAGCACCGTTCCTGCGGGCAGTTGCGGCAGCCCCTGCCACCCGTCATCCTGTTCCGCCAATCGAAGACCCCATCCCGACTGCAGGCCGCCACGCCAACTGATCACGCGCAGCCTCTCCTCAGGCGCATCGCCCTGCCCCAGGCGCACCGAAACAGCCTGGAGCGATCCTTGCGGCTGTTGCAACTGGGCAGGAATTATTTTGAGGGCGTTTAATCCCGCACCCACAAACGATTCATGAATGAAACGCATCCAGGCCAGATCCACGACCGCCACCGTTACCACATTGCGCGCAGCATCACGCGCGCCCAACGCAAAGTGGCAATGCTCCACGGACTGGATCAACGACTCTTCCAGCAAGTTGGGCAAGGCTTCCCGCATCCTGGCGCGAGACAACGTTTCCAGATGCGGCCACCCTGCTTCGATCAGCAAGACATCCGGAGCCGCCATGACCAGAATGGTCTGCGCTGCATGGGGCAGTTCCCCCAGGGGGGCCTGGCCCTCGCGCACCAGGCGCGGCTG
>JAGWPH010000062.1 GCA_028870615.1 Betaproteobacteria bacterium | reverse complement strand
TGCGTTGGAGGTGTACCGGGTCTCGGGGCAACCACTATCGCAATATCATGGAACGGATTCGCGCCAACCCCTGAATACCAGCATATTGGCATTGGGATTGATGCCGTCGGACCGCAGCGTGTTGCACCGGCGGATTGCGGAACGCTTTGACGGTATGCTGGAAGCCGGGTTGGAGACCGAGCTGCGGAGCTTGCGCCAGCGCTATGTCCTGACTCCAGAACTTCCCGCAATGCGAGCGGTGGGGTACCGCCAGATGTGGCAGTTTCTGGAGGGGAGTTTGGATCGAGCAGCGTTGCGCGAGAAGGGAATCATTGCCACCCGGCAACTGGCCAAGCGCCAAATGACTTGGTTGAGAGGCTGGCCCGGTCTGCTGTCCTTTGATTGTCTCAACCCCACAGTCATCAGCGCTATCGAACGAGCAATCATCCCCTTTCTGAAAGCCGCTGACCAGACATGATTCACTGTTTTATTTCAGTTACTTGCGCTGCCGCTTTACCCGTGGCGAAGGCAATCTCAAGGGTTTCTCCGGGAGCGATTTCCCGGCTGGCACGGACGATGGTTCCAGCTTCATTGCGAACGATGCTGAACCCTCGCGATAACACCGCCTGAGGGTTGAGGTGCGTAAGCCCCGCACTGAGTCGCAGTAACGTTTGGTGTTGGCGATCCAGGGTTAGTTTGCCAGTACGCGACAAGCGTTGGTGTAAGCCCACCAGTGCCTGATTTTGCTGGCGCAATCGCTCACCGGGGTGCACCAGACGCTGCCTCAGCCCTCCCAATTTCAATGCCTGACGTTCCAGGGTGCGCCGAGCCGTATTTTGCAAACGTTGCAGCGCATGATCCAGGCGCATGTTTTCCCGTTCAATGCTTCTTTGCAATGGTGCCTGAAAGCGCTGTTCCAGCGCAGCCAGTTGACGCAGCAATCCCTGCCGGTCCGGGCTGACCAGTTCGGCTGCAGCGGTAGGAGTGGGGGCGCGTCGGTCTGCCACAAAGTCGGCAATTGTGAAGTCGGTTTCATGCCCGATGCCGGAAATGACTACGATCGGACAGGTTACCAGGGCACGCGCTACAACTTCCTCATTGAACGCCCAGAGGTCTTCAATGCTTCCACCACCGCGACACAAAATCAGGACATCGCATTCCGCGCGTTGCCCGGCTGTTCCTATGGCTCGGGCAATCTGTGCGGCGGCACCGTCGCCCTGCACCGGCGTGGGGTACAGAATGATCGGTGTCGTTGGGCTACGTCGTTTCAAGGTCGTCAATACGTCTCGCAGTGCTGCGGCGGCAGGAGAAGTAATGATGCCAATGATTCTGGGATGAGATGGGAGAGGGCGCTTACGGGTGTCGTCAAAAAGGCCTTCTGCAGCCAGTTTTTCCTTTAGCCGTGTGAACGCTTCGAAGAGTTTTCCGAGGCCGGCCTGACGCATGGTTTCTACCGTGATCTGGCACGAACCATTAGGAGGGTAGAAAGTTGTTGGCCCCTTTAACTCGATTGCCAGGCCGTTGCGGGGTTGCCAGTCCAGACGCTGGTTCCTGGAACGGAACATGACGCACCGCAATTGAGCATTGGCATCTTTGAGATTAAAGTACCAGTGTCCCGAAGTGGCTTCAGTAAAGTTGGAAATTTCGCCCTGAATCCAAACGGCTGGAAGAGTGTCCTCCAGCGCCCGCTGAATGCGTGATGCGAAGCTTGAAACTGTGAGGATTATCTCCGCACTATCGGGCAACTGGGGCAAAATCACTTCAAAAGTGGCATCAGATTTAGGGGGCGCTTTCATGACCTCGGCTATGCCTTGATAAATGACAATTTTTTAAAAATTTGTTAAAGAAAGCAATAATTTTGAACTGTTCAAAAAATGCACGAATCAAAAAAAGTTCATTTGGATGAGAGGGTTGTCACGAATCCAACGATAATGTTCACAAAGTTATCCACAGACTTTGTGGACAACTCTGAACGGATCGCCAATCTCTGCTCCTTCCATTACACTACCACCCAGTTGATCACAATGGGGAGGGGCTGTGCTACATCTGATTGAGGCGGCCGGTTGGCCCAGTATCTTGCTGGTCATTGCTTCAGTCGTGGGGCTTGCCATTATCTTTGAGCGTCTGGTTGTTTTGCGCGCTTCGCGCGTATTGCCTGAAGGGTTGTTGAATGATGTGCTGGTCCAGGTTCGTGATCATGGGATTTCACCACAATTGGTCCAGAAGCTGGAATCAGGATCCCCTCTGGGGCGTATCTTATCCGCAGGCTTGCGTAATGAGCGCAATTCGCGTGAGGCCATGAAAGAGTCCATTGAGGAAGCTGGTCGTGCTGTTCTGGTGGACTTGGAGCGCTCGTTGTCAACGCTAGGAACTGTTGCCAGCATCAGCCCATTGCTTGGATTATTTGGTACGGTAGTAGGCATGATCATGCTGTTTGGCAGCCAGAACCCTGCGGGTGCCAGTCCGGCAGAATTGGCCCAGGGTATTTCTGTAGCGTTATACAACACCGCATTCGGCCTGGTAGTTGCCGTTCCTAGCATGATTTTCTATCGACTGTTCCGTTCGCGCATCGACATGTTGGTAGCAGAAATGGAGCAACAAGCCATTAAGTTGGTGGAAGTGCTCCATGGGGAACGCCATCCGTGAATTTTCGCAGGGGACGGACCCGGGAGGAACCCGAAATCAACCTGATCC
>JAGWPH010000061.1 GCA_028870615.1 Betaproteobacteria bacterium | reverse complement strand
CGAATGGCGCTCAACAATGCCATGTTGGACAATGGCCGGGTCTTTGAATTCGCTGCAGGAAAAAGGTACTGTCCTTCGCCGGTCAAATGGCGTAATTCTTCAATAAGCGCCAGAGCCTGACTCGCAAGCGGAACCACGTGCGCGCGCCCGGACTTCATTTTTTCCTCGGGAATAACCCATTCCTGAAGGTCAAAGTTGAATTCATCCCATTCTGCACGACGCAGTTCACCCGGACGGACGAACACCAATGGGGCCAGCTTCAGGGCTGCCTTGACTATGGGCGAACCGTGGTATTCATCAATGTTGCGCAACAGTACGCCAATTTCCTGAGGTTCCACCACGGCTCCGAGGTTTTTCACTTTAGTGGGCGGAATGGCTCCTTTGAGATCTCCTGAAATATCCCGTTCAACCCTTCCGGTGGCTACCGCATAACGCCAGACTTGCCCACAGTTTTGCAAAACGCGATGCGTGGTTTCTACCGCGCCCCTGGATTCGACGCGGCGAAGAACTTCAAGCAACTGAAGAGGGGTAACCGACTTGATTTCCTGTTTTCCAATGTAGGGGAAAACATCTCGTTCCAGACGCCTGATAATCCTGTCTGCATGGCTTTCCACCCATTGGGGCGAGAACTTCTGGAACCATTCCCGGCTGATTGCCTCGACGGTTTCAGTGGCAGCTTTGGCCGTCTCAATCTGGGCGGCCCGAGATGCCTGCCTCGCTTTTGATGGGTCAATATCATTCACCACCATCTTGCGCGCCTCAAAGGCGCGATCCCGGGCATCCTTGAGTCCAATCAGAGGGTAGGGACCCAGAGAATATGTTTTTTCCTTGCCGCCGAAACGGTACCGAAGCCACCACAGCTTCTTTCCGGTGGGTTGAACGATCAGGGCGAGCCCGTCCCCGTCACTGATCTTGTACATCTTCTCCTTGGGTTTGGCGGCCTGGATTGCCTTGTCGCTGAGTTTTCCCATGGCTGCGTCCTCTCGTGGCTGTGGGTGGGATTCTGGAAGCCGTTACCCACAGGCTACCCAATTACCCTCAAAAACGCAATCTATTACCCACAGAATCGGCGGCTTGAGGCGGCCTAAGACGAACTATGACGAACCTGCGCGGAGTAGGTGTATACGCGTAACTCAATGTTTTTATGTGGTAAAAACAACAAAAAAGCCCATCTTTTCAGGGATGGGCTTTTGGTTTGGTGGTGGAGGCGGCGGGAATCGAACCCGCGTCCGTCAGTCCTCTACAAGCAGTTCTACATACTTAGTCTGGCTATTTGGTTTTAGCTTTGGCACCGTCAACCGACGAACTGCGCCTGGGCGAGCCACCTTGGTTTTAGCTGCCGGCGAAGTGGCCCCGCCGTGCTTGCGATTTCCTGTAAATGACTCTGCCACCTGGTTTCCCAGGCTCCGGCCCAGGAAAGAGCCGGTGCAGAGCCTAGCCTTAGGCGGCTAGGGCGTAGTTGTCGTCGTTGGCAACTATAAGGTTTCCAGATGGATTTACGAGGTCACTGGCCCTCGGTATGCCCTGCATTGCTTTGCAACCCACGTCGAAGCCAGGTCGCCCCCGGAATCGAAGGTCATTATGAGGCCAATTAACTTCCAAGTCACGAAACCGTTGACAGGGAATTGCATAACTCTTTGAATATTCGTGTACAATGCCCGCTGAAGCATCGCAATCCGGTCAGCGTTTTCTTTGATTTCCCCTTAACCTTCATCATCCGCCTTGACCGGTACAAAGCCTTGAGGCTTTGGAAGGCCGATCAGGAGTTGCATGATGACATTCGAATCCCTCGGGCTTTCGCCCGAGTTGCTGCGAGCAGTCGCAGAGCAGGGCTACACAGAGCCCACCCCCATCCAGGCGCAAGCCATTCCCGTCATACTCGCCGGCCAGGACGTGCAGGCTGCGGCCCAAACCGGCACCGGTAAAACAGCCGGGTTTACGTTGCCCATCCTGCATCGTCTGCAGCCCCTGGCCAACACCAGTGTTTCGCCGGCCAAGCACCCCATACGCTGTCTGGTGCTCACCCCCACCCGCGAACTCGCGGCCCAGGTGGAAACCAGCGTCAAAACCTACGGCAAGTACCTGCCGTTGCGTTCCACGGTCATTTACGGCGGTGTCAACATCGCCCCCCAGATCAAGGCGCTGCAAGGCGGTGTCGAAATCGTGGTGGCTACCCCCGGACGGCTGCTGGATCATGTGCAGCAGCGCACCATCAATCTGTCGCAAGTGGAAATCCTGGTGCTGGACGAGGCGGACCGCATGCTCGACATGGGGTTTATCCCGGACATTCGGCGCATCGTGGCCTTGTTGCCGGCGCAGCGCCAAAACCTGCTGTTTTCGGCTACCTTTTCTGACGACATCAAAAAATTATCCGGTGGCATTCTGCGTGTCCCCGTCACCATCGAAGTGGCCCGGCGCAATGCCACCGCCGATCTGGTACGCCAGGTGGTATACCCGGTGCATAAGGACCGCAAACGCGAACTGCTCACCCAACTGATTCGCACCCTGCCCATTACCCAGGCCATCGTTTTTACCCGCACCAAACACGGCGCCAACCGGCTTTGTGGTCAGCTGGAACGCGACGGCATCAATGCCGTGGCCATCCATAGCGATAAAACCCAGTCCCATCGCACCAAAAGCCTGTCGGACTTCAAGGAAGGGCAGGTCAACATTCTGGTGGCCACCGACATTGCTGCCCGCGGTCTTGATGTGGACCAAATGCCCTATGTGGTCAACTTTGAGTTGCCCCATGTGCCGGAAGACTATATCCACCGCATCGGACGCACCGGACGGGCAGGCACCCCGGGCAACGCGTTGTCGTTGGTCGCTCCGGATGAAAGTCGCGAGCTTGCTGACATCGAGAAACTGATCAAATCCAAAATTGAAGCGGTGCGTGTGGACGGATTTGATTCGCCACGCGCCGAGGCCGCTGCACGGCCGCCACGCTCCGCGCCCGCCGACAGGGCGACGCCCCGTAGCCCGCGCACTGCGCACCCTCAGCCCGAGCCCGACGAAACCCCCGTGCGCCGAACCCCTGTCGATGCACCCAGAGTCAGCGCCTCCGGCGCTCACTTCAGTCGTCCCCCCGTAGCCAGCCTGGGTAAAAAGACCAGGGAAGTCCCGGCCCTGCTGGGGGGGCTCGTCAAAAAAGCACCGTGACCGATTGCCACAGCGTCGAAGCCAAAACCGGCGCGCTGTTGCTTTATCTGCACGTCCAGCCGGGTGCCGGCCGCACGGAAATCGCAGGCCTGCATGGAGATGCGCTTAAAATCCGGCTGGCCGCACCAGCGGTGGAGGGCCGGGCCAATGAGGCCCTGTTGCGTTACCTGGCAGATCTGTTTCAGGTGCCGCTGCGCCAGGTGGAACTCCGCGCTGGCACTTCAAGCCGCAAAAAGCGGGTCGCCATCCTGGGCAGCCCCGTAGACATCCATGGCATTCTGTCATCCATTCGTCGTGCCTGAGCCTGACTCCCGTCGGGCTTTTTTTTCGGTGTAGAATTGCGGACTGTCTGCGATGCGATGCAGAGCCACCTTAAATCATGACTGCCATGCCCACCCAATCCGAGATCACGGCTGCATTATCCCGATGGTTGCCACCGGATGCGATCCTGTTTCAGCCTGAAGATGTTCGGCCGTTTGAGACGGATGGACTAACCGCGTATCGCCAGTTGCCCTATGTGGTGGTCTTGCCGCGAACCGAAGCCGAGGTGCAGGCCGTATTGCGTTACTGCCATGAGGCCGGCATCCCGGTCGTGGCCCGTGGCTCAGGCACCGGGCTCTCCGGCGGGGCCCTACCGCACGCCACAGGGGTGCTGATGTCCATGTCGCGCTTCATGCGCATTCTGGACATCGATCCGCTGGCGCGCACCGCACGGGTCCAACCCGGGGTGCGCAATCTGGCCATCTCCGAGGCCGTGGCACCCTTCGGCCTTTATTACGCCCCCGACCCTTCTTCGCAAATTGCCTGCAGCATTGGTGGCAATGTGGCCGAAAACTCGGGAGGGGTCCATTGCCTCAAATACGGATTGACCGTGCACAATCTCGTCAAGGTGCGTGCCGTCACGATGGCCGGAGAACTGATCGAGTTGGGCTGCGATGCCCTGGATGCCCCCGGTTACGACCTCCTGGCGCTGATGACCGGAAGTGAAGGGCTGCTCGGCGTTTTGACTGAAATTACGGTGAAGCTGCTGCCCAAACCCCAGAAGGCCCAGGCCATTCTGGCGGCCTTCGACGACATTGAAAAGGCCGGTCATGCGGTGGCCAACATTATTGCATCGGGCATCATCCCCGCCGGGCTCGAAATGATGGACGGTCCGGCAACCCGGGCTGCCGAGGCCTTCGTCCATGCCAGCTATCCCCTGGAAGCCGAAGCCATCCTGATCTGTGAATCTGACGGGACGCCGGAAGAAGTCCTGGACGAAATGGCGCGGATGAAAGCCATTCTGGAATCCTCCGGAGCCATCGAAATCCGTTTTTCCCAGGACGAAGCCCAACGCCTCAAGTTCTGGGCTGGCCGCAAAGCGGCTTTTCCTGCCGTGGGGCGGCTTTCCCCGGACTACTACTGCATTGACGGCACCATTCCGCGCCGTACGCTGGCGGCAGTATTGAAGCGCATTTATGAGATGTCTCACGAATATGGGCTGGAAGTGTGCAATGTGTTTCATGCCGGCGATGGCAACCTGCACCCCCTGATTCTGTTCGATGCAGCCAAACCGGGCGAATTTGAGCGCACCGAAGCCTATGCCGGCAAGATCCTCGAACTCTGCGTGGAAGTGGGTGGCACGATCACTGGCGAGCACGGGGTGGGTGTGGAAAAAATCAATCAGATGTGCGTCCAGTTCCGGCCTGACGAGATCAGCACATTCCATGCGGTCAAGGCGGCTTTCGATCCCGAAGGCCTGCTCAATCCAGGCAAGGCCATCCCCACGTTGCATCGCTGCGCCGAAATGGGGCGCATGCACGTTCATCACAACCAAACGGCTTACCCCGAGTTGCCGCGATTCTGATGCACACCGTGCTCCAGTCCCTGATGGATCAGGTGCGCAATGCGCACGCCAGCGCGACGCCGTTGCGCATTCGCGGCGGTGGCAGCAAAGGTTTCTGGCTGCATGCCCAGGCGCCTCAAGAGCTGGAACTTCGCGCCTATACCGGGGTGGTGGATTATGAACCCAGTGAGCTGGTTATCACAGTGCGCGCAGGGACTCCGCTCGCGGAAGTGGAGGCGCTGCTGGCCCAACAAGGACAGATGCTGGCTTTTGAGCCGCCTCACTTTGGCCCAACCGCCACGCTGGGTGGTGTTATCGCCAGCGGATTGTCGGGACCTCGTCGCGCCAGTGCCGGCTCGGTGCGGGATTTCGTGCTGGGCGTCCGGATCATTGATGGTCTGGGACGCGACCTGTCTTTTGGCGGGCGCGTCATCAAGAATGTGGCGGGGTTTGACGTCTCACGCCTGATGGTTGGTGCCCTTGGTTCGCTTGGCGTCATCACCGAAGTCTCTCTCAAGGTGCTTCCGATCCCGGCGTTTGACGTAACGCTGGAATGGGCACTGCAGGAAGCGGCAGCCATTGTCCGGATGAATGAATGGGGTGGCCAACCGTTTCCCGTTTCGGCGACCAGCTGGCAAAACGGGCGCTTACGCGCACGCCTGTCGGGTGCCGAGGTGGCTGTCCGTGCGGCCATGCACCGGTTGGGAGGAGACGCCATCCCCCAGGGCGCGGCCTGGTGGGCATCGTTGCGTGAACAAAGCGCTCCCTGTTTTGAGACATCCCGCCCGCTGTGGCGTCTCGCAGTCAAGAGCACGGCGCCGCCGCTGGGCCTGTCGGGGGCGATCCTGACGGAGTGGGGCGGGGCGCAGCGCTGGATTGCTTCAGACCATGCGCCAGCCCAGTTGCACAAGGCAGCCCGGGATGCGGGAGGGCATGCCCTGTTGTTTCGTGGAGGCAACCCGGCAATCCCGCATCTGGGCATGCTTCATCCAGTGCTTGGTCAGATTCACCGGCGGTTGAAACACGCTTTTGATCCGAAAGGAATTCTCAACCCAGGGTTCCCGGGTAATTTTTAGTCATGTTTGCCAGTCTCGATCCGACATTCCGTGATTCGCCCGATGGGGCGGAAGCCCTGGGCATCCTGCGCTCCTGCGTCCATTGCGGCTTTTGCCTCGCCACTTGCCCGACTTACCAGTTGTTGGGAGACGAACTCGACAGTCCGCGTGGCCGCATCTATCTGATGAAGAACATGCTGGAAGGGCAGCCGGTATCGCGCCTGACCCAACGCCATCTGGACCGCTGCCTGACCTGCCGTTCCTGCGAAACCACCTGCCCTTCCGGCGTGCAGTACGGCCGTCTGGTGGACATTGGCCGCAATTATGTGGAGACACGGGTCAAACGCGGGCCGCTGGATGTGTTCAAGCGGACCCTCCTGAAGCATGTCTTGCCGCGCCCCACGCTGTTCCGTCCGCTGTTGGCGTTTGGACGTGTTTTTCGTCCGTTATTGCCGCGTTACCTGCGACGCAAGATTCCGGCCTATCGCCCGCCAGGGCCCTGGCCCCAACCACGCCATGGCCGACAGATGCTGGTGCTTGCAGGGTGTGTGCAACCGGCACTGGCGCCGGACATCAATGCGTCCGCTGCACGGGTGTTGGACCGGTTGGGCATATCCCTGATCACAGCGCCACGTGCCGGATGCTGCGGGGCGTTGGCCCATCATCTCTCGGATGAAGGGGCTGCCCGCGAAGCCATGCGCCGCAACATTGATGTCTGGTGGCCGTTTGTGGAGCAGGGCGCTGAAGCCATCGTTGTTACGGCAAGCGGGTGCGGAACCGAAGTCAAGGAATACGGACACGCGTTGCGCCACGATCCGGCCTATTCTGACCGTGCCCAACAGATTGCCACGTTAACCAAGGATATATCTGAGGTAATACTTGAGGAAATACGTGATAATGAATTGTTTAATAAAAAAAATAAATTAAAACAATCTGTCTCGATCGCTTTTCAGTCGCCCTGTTCCCTGCAGCATGGGCAAAAGCTGGGGGGGGTGGTTGAGGGCCTGTTGGAACGCTGGGGTGCCAGGCTTGTGGTCGTGCCTGACGCCCATCTTTGCTGTGGCTCGGCTGGAACTTATTCCCTGCTGCAACCCGGGTTGTCCCGGCAATTGCAGGCCAACAAGATCGCGGCCCTGGAAAGCGGGCACCCCGATTTGATCCTGACCGCCAACATCGGCTGCCTGACGCACCTGGCCTCAGCCACGGAGACGCCCATCCAGCACTGGGTGGAATGGCTGGATGCCCGACTTTCAGAACAGCACCAGAGCCCCCCTTGAGAAGGGGTCATATGCTTCTTGTAATTAGTTTGTAATCATAGTGCTGGACTGCATATTCAATAATCTTATGTAAGTCATCCCCGACCTCTGGCGGGACGGCAGGTTGGCCCAGAAAGCGCAACGCGGTGCGCAGCGTCCCTGGTTCAGGCGTGACTGCGGAGGCGCGGGTCTGTTTGCTTAGTTTGACACCCTGGGCATTGCGCACCAGGGGCAGGTGAAAATACCGGGGCGTGGGGTAGCCCAGGGCACGCTGCAACGCGATTTGACGCGGGGTGGAGTCAAGGAGGTCGGCCCCGCGTACCACATCGCTGATGCCCTGTTCGGCATCATCCACTACCACGGCCAGTTGATAGGCAATGGGCCCGTCTGCCCGGCAAATCACGAAATCGCCTGTTTCCTGATCCAGTCGCTGTCGAATCAGCCCATAAAGTCTATCATTAAAAGCAATCTCTAATGCATTGGTTTTAAAACGAAAAGAACGCGCTATTTTTCCGGGTGGCAAGCCCTCACGGCAGGTGCCGGAGTAGTGGCGGGTCTCGCGCCGGCTGCAACCGCATGGATAGGCCAGCCCGTTGCGTAACAGCGTATCCAAAGCCGCATGGTAGTGCGCAAGGCGCAGACTCTGCCTGACCACCGGCCCATCCCATTCCAGACCAAATCCCTCCAGGCAGCGCAGGATGTCTGAATCCGCACCCGGTTGATTGCGCGCGGTATCCAGATCTTCCATGCGAACCAGCCATTGACCTCCCTGGCTTTTGGCTTCGAGAAAACTACCCAACGCAGTAACCAGGGACCCGAAATGCAAAGATCCGCTGGGGGATGGGGCAAATCGGCCACGATAGCGGGGGTTGGCATCCATTTGTTACGATTAAAACGTATTTTTTTTGAATGATTTGAGATAATTCTCTTGATTATGAGGTCTATCGCCCTTAAATCCAATCTGTTGCCCGCAATGACGGGGCGGATAATCCAGGAAAATCTGCATGATTGCATTGCGTCGCAGCCGTGATCGGGGGCATGCCAACCACGGGTGGCTGGATTCCTATCACTCGTTCTCCTTTGCGGACTACTATGACGCCGCTCATATGGGTTTTAGCGTGCTGCGGGTCATCAACGAGGATCGTATCGCTCCTGGGATGGGTTTTGGCACCCATCCGCACCGCGATATGGAAATCGTCACCTATGTGCTGGAAGGGGCCTTGCAGCATCAGGACAGCCTGGGCAATGGTTCCATCATTCAACCCGGCGACGTGCAACGCATGACGGCGGGCACGGGCGTTACCCACAGCGAATTCAACGCGTCGCAAACCGACCCCGTTCACCTGCTACAGATCTGGATCCTGCCCGAACGGACCGGATTGCCTCCCGGCTACGAACAAAAGTCCTTTGCTACCGAAGCGCGCCAATCGCGTCTCAAGCTCATTGCGTCCCCGGATGGGCGTGAGGGCTCCGTCACCATTCATCAGAATGCCCAGATTTATGCGGCCATTCTGAATGAGGATGACACCCTGGAATACCGGTTTGCTCCGGGTCGTCGGGGTTACCTTCAGGTGGCTACCGGGGACCTGGTTGTGGACGGCCATCTTTTGCGTGCTGGCGATGGCGCACGCATTTCACAAGCAGAGCGGGTGTCCCTGGGATCACCGAAACGGACCGAAATCCTGCTATTCGACTTGCCCTGAATCCGGGTGGAATTCTCCCGGCCCCTGATTCCGGCGTTGTTGCAAAGGCGTTACAAACGCTTTCTGGCAGACGTTCGGCTGGAGGATGGCACGGATCTGACAGTTCATGTGCCGAATACAGGGTCGTTGTTGGGCTGTGCCGAACCTGGTTTGCGGATTGGGCTCAGTGATTCGGGCAATCCGGCGCGCAAGTACCGCTACACCTGGGAGCAGGTAAACGTGGGGAGGGCGCGGGTGGGTATTAATACCCATTGGGCCAATCAACTGGTGGGGGAAGCCATCGATCAGGGCCTTCTGGGGACGTTGTCCGGGTACGCCAAACGCCGTGCCGAAGTCCGGTATGGTGAAGAAAACAGCCGCATCGACTGGTTGTTATCGCATCCCGGGCGGCCTGATTGCTATGTGGAAGTCAAAAATGTCACGGCTGCAGTGGATCAGGGCATCACGGTATTTCCCGACGCGG
>JAGWPH010000060.1 GCA_028870615.1 Betaproteobacteria bacterium | reverse complement strand
GGTCAGTTTGAACATCCGGCCCAGGGAAGTGAGCTGAGGATATTCGCCACCCACGTGGCAGGCCACGCATTTGAACCCGGTTTGTCGTGCAAAAACCGGAATGGCGCTGGCGTCAAGCGAGACCGCCAGTGAAGCCACTCCCAAGAGCAACAGGATGGAACCCCGCGCTCTTTCAAGCAGGTTTGATAACTTCATTGTGAAAACCCCCTAAAGTGTTTTTCTATTAAGGAAAACAACCAACAGACGCAGATGCATTCAAGTTGATACTGAACCTGCCACTACAGGGTGTAAGCATCCATTTCTGAAGCATGGATGTCAAGATTCGAGTGACGAAAAAGCAACACTCTGGGGATGGGGTGGTACTGCTGCAACACTCCCGTCCGGGAGGAGGGAATGTTGCCTGAGAGGCTTGCTAGAGAACGGTTTTGACGATTGTTGCGAGATTTTCTGGAGTCAATCCAAAATGCTTGAACAGGGCCCCTGCCGGCGCCGATTCCCCGAAGGTATCAATACCCAATACCGCGCTGCAGCCGTATTTCCACCACAGCCCGGTACTCCCTGCTTCCACTGCAACTTTGGGAATGTTGCGGAGCAACACGGATTCACGGTACAGATCGTCCTGCTGATCAAAAACCGAGGTCGAAGGCATGGAGATGACGCGTGTCGGGATCCCTTCCGCTGCCAGCAGTTTCTGGGCTTCTACGGCAAGGCCTACTTCAGAACCCGTGGCGATGAGGATGGCGCGGGCCAGGCCTTCGGATTCCTTCAGGACGTAGCCCCCCCGGCTGATTTCTACAATCTGTTCCGGGGTACGGGACTGGAAGGGCAGGTTCTGGCGGCTGAGAATCAGGCTGGTGGGGCCATGATGTCGGCGGATGGCGGCAGCCCACGCTACGGCTGTTTCGGTGGTATCGCAGGGGCGCCAGACTTCCATGTGGGGAATCAGACGCAAGCTGGAAACATGTTCGATGGATTGATGGGTGGGACCGTCTTCGCCCAGGCCGATGGAATCATGAGTAAACACGAAAATCGAGCGGATCTTCATCAAGGCTGCCATGCGCAGGGCATTGCGACTGTAGTCTGAAAAGGTCAGGAAAGTGCCACCATAGGGAATGAGGCCCCCATGCAGCGCCACGCCATTCATGATGGCGCTCATGCCGAATTCGCGTACCCCATAGCTGAGGTAGTTGCCGGGCTGACCGGCTTTCATGGGTTTGCTACCACTCCAGTTGGTAAGGTTGGAACCGGTCAGGTCCGCCGAGCCCCCAAAAAATTCAGGCAAAGTGGGACCAAAGGCTTCCAGCGTGTTTTGGCTGGCCTTGCGCGAAGCAATGGTTTCACCCTTGTCGCGACATTGGGCAATGAATTCCAGGGCGATGAGTTCAAAGTGAGGAGAAAGCTCGCCCTTCATGCGGCGGGTAAACTCGGCAGCTTCAGCAGGCCAGGCGGCCTGATAAGCCAGAAAACGCTGGTTCCATTCGGCTTCCATGGTTTTACCGCGGGGCCGCGCGTCCCAGGCCTGATAAACATTTGCGGGAATTTCGAAAGGCTCGTAATTCCAGCCGAGAACCTTACGCACTGCGGCAATTTCATCGGCACCGAGCGGCGACCCATGTACGTCGTGTGATCCAGCCTTGTTCGGGCTACCCTGTCCGATGACCGTTTTGCAGCAGATCAGGGTGGGTTTGTTGCTGCTGCGGGCGTTCAGAATGGCGTTTGAGACTGCCTCCACATTGCGCCCGTCCACGGCGCGGATCACATTCCAGCCGTAGGCCTCAAAACGTTTCGGAGTGTCTTCAGCAAACCAGGGGGTCACATGGCCGTCGATGGAAATGCCGTTGTCGTCCCAGAACGCGATCAGTTTGTTGAGTCCCAGCGTTCCGGCCAGGGAGCAGGCTTCGTGACTGATGCCTTCCATCATGCAGCCATCGCCCATGAAGACATACGTGATGTGGTCGACGAGGGTATGTCCTGGTTTGTTGAATTGCTCAGCCATCATCCGTTCGGCCAGGGCCATGCCCACTGCATTGGCGACACCTTGTCCCAACGGGCCCGTGGTGGTTTCAACACCCGGGGTCAAGCCGTATTCCGGGTGCCCCGGCGTTTTGCTATGCAGCTGTCGAAACTGTTTGATTTGCTCCATGGGAAGGTCGTAGCCCGTCAGATGCAGCAAGGCGTAGAGCAACATGGAAGCATGCCCATTGGACAGCACAAAGCGGTCACGATCGCTCCAATGAGGGTTGGCGGGATTATGTTTGAGGTGGCGACCCCACAGGGCCACGGCCATTTCAGCCATACCCATGGGCGCTCCGGGATGGCCGGAATTGGCTTTTTGTACGGCATCCATGGCCAGCGCACGGATGGCGTTGGCCATGAGGGGGTACATAGCGGCAGAAGGTCCTTCAGTCATGATGGAGGGTCTCTCTCAGCGATTGGCGGGTTTAGTTGATGTGCGGGGTTAGTTCACCCCTGGCATAACGCTCACTCATGGACTCCATTGAGGCGGGCTTGATTTTGCTGGCTTGCCCGGCGCTCCCAAAAGATTCAAAGCGTTGCTTGCAAATGCCCATAGCCGCTTTGCGGGCTTCGGCCAGAAATTTGCGTGGATCGAATTCCTCGGGATTTTTGAACATCAGGGCGCGCATTGCCCCTGTCATGGCAAGGCGGATGTCTGTGTCGATATTGATCTTGCGCACCCCGTGTTTGATGGCTTCAACAATTTCAGCCACCGGCACCCCGTAGGTTTCCTTGATCTTGCCGCCGTTGGCGCGAATGATTTCCAGCCAGTCTTGTGGTACGGAGGAAGAGCCATGCATGACGAGATGCGTATTGGTAATGCGGGCATGAATTTCCTTGACGCGCCAGATCGCCAGGGTATCGCCGGTTGGGGCCTTGGTGAACTTGTAGGCGCCATGGCTGGTACCGATGGCGATGGCCAGGGCATCCACCTGGGTTTGACGCACGAAATCAGCAGCTTGCTCGGGGTCGGTCAGAAGTTGGTCGTGGCTCAGTTGTTCGTCCGACCCGTGACCATCTTCCTCGCCCATCATGCCGGATTCCAGTGAGCCCAGACAGCCCAATTCGCCTTCTACGGAAACCCCCACTGCATGGGCCATGCCGACCACTTGACGGGTGACTTGCACGTTGTATTCGTAGCTGGATGGGGTTTTCATGTCTTCCATCAGAGAGCCGTCCATCATCACGCTGGAAAAACCGGAGCGGATGGAACGTTGGCACACGGACGGGCTGGCACCATGGTCCTGGTGCATACAGACTGGAATGTCGGGATACATCTCGACGGCTCCTTCGATCAACTTGCGCAAAAAAGGCTCACCGGCATATTTGCGTGCTCCCGCCGAGCCTTGCATGATCACCGGGCTGTTGACGGCTTTGGCAGCTTCCATGATGGCTTGAATCTGCTCCAGGTTATTGACATTGAAGGCGGGCAGACCGTAACTGTTTTCAGCGGCATGATCCAGCAATTGACGCAGGGAGATGAGAGCCATGATTTTTCCTTGGTGTTGAGGTTAGAGAGTTGCCGGTTGCGCCTGGGCCACGCCCAGACGCTCCGTGAGTTCCGCAAAACTGTCGAGTACGGCATCAGGGGCGGACAAATCAATGGATTCACCATGATTGTACCCGTGGTTGAAAACCCACACGGTCACACCCGCATTGCGCGAGGCCTGCACATCGTTGCTGGAATCACCTATAAACAGGGATTCTCCGGCACTGACCCCGGCTTGTTGGAGCGCCAGCTGCAGTGGCAGTGGGCTGGGCTTGCCTTGGGCTGTGTCTCCGCCTGCCACCAGCACTTCAAAGGCTTTGGTTAATCCGTGGCGTTCCAGCAAACGCAAGGTCAGGCTACGTTCCTTGTTGGTGACTACCCCCAGGCGACAGCCGGATTGGTGGAGTTTGGACAGAGCATTTTTGACACCGGGGTAGGGGGTACTCAACAGGCCCGTCAGGTCGGCGTAATTCTGGAGAAACCGGGGATAAAGGCGCGTATAGAGCGCCGAGCTACGGATCTGGGTATCGCCCGTGGCGGCTTCGAGCGCTTTTCCAAACAGCCAGGCCGTTCCCTTGCCAATCCAGTTACGCACCAGAGCAGGCGGGAGCGCTGGCAGGTGTTCCTCGCCCAGGGTACGGTTGACCGATTCGGCAATTTCGCTGGCGGTATCCACCAGCGTACCGTCGAGGTCAAACATGATGAAACGAGGCAATGCGGTCATAGGTTAAAAGGATTTGCGCTTGGTATCGATGAGCTTGAGAATCATTGGCGTAAAGATCATCTGCATGGCAAGCCCCATTTTGCCACCTGGTATGACCAGCGTGTTAGGACGCGTCATCCAGGAATCATGGAGCATGGACAGGAGGTAGGGAAAGTCGATGCCTTTGGGGTTGGCAAAGCGGATCACCACCATGCTCTCGTCTGCCGAAGGGATGTCCTTGGCGATAAACGGGTTAGAAGTGTCCACCGTGGGGACGCGCTGAAAATTGACATGGGTGCGGGAAAACTGCGGACAGATGTGACTGACGTAATCCGGCATGCGGCGCAGAATGACGTCAGTGACCGCTTCCTGGGAATAGCCACGCAGTTTCTGGTCACGGTGCAGCTTCTGTATCCATTCCAGGTTGATGATGGGGACCACGCCAACCAGCAGGTCAACCGGGGCGGCGACGTTGATTTTGTTATCGGCATATCCCCCGTGCAATCCCTCGTAGAACAACAGGTCGGTGTTGGCCTCAATGGTTTCCCAGGGGGTGAAGGTACCAGGCTCCTGCTTGTACGGCGCAGCTTCTGCCGCGTCATGCAGGTATTTCCGGTACTTGCCGGAACCTGATGCGGCATAGGATTTGAACAAGGCTTCCAACTCATCCAGCAGATTGGCCTCGGGGCCGAAATGGCTGAAATTCTTATTGCCCTGGGCCTCCTGTTCCTTCATCTGGGCACGCATGGCCAAACGGTCATAGCGATGGAAAGAGTCGCCTTCCACGACTTGGGCATGGATCGCTTCGCGCCGGAAGATGTGTTTGAAACTGTTCATGACCGTTGTGGTACCGGCGCCTGATGAACCCGTGACGGCAATGATGGGATATTTGCGGGACATGCTGGACCTCGCTGCAATAAGGGAAAATCAGGAGCGGTACAGCCCGCGCTCGTTAAAGAGGGGCGACTCGTAGGGGGTGTCTGTGCCGGCGTCGCATTCATGGTGATAGCGGACGAGGCGATCGACTTCATTGCGCGAACCCAGAATCACGGGAACACGTTGGTGAATTTCGCTGGGGACGATCTCCATGATGCGTTCACGTCCGGTGCTGGCGCGTCCTCCTGCCTGCTCTACGATGAAGCCCATGGGGTTGGCTTCGTACATAAGACGCAGGCGGCCGGGTTTGGTAACGTCCTTGGTATCGCGTGGGTACATGAAAATGCCACCGCGCATCAGGATACGATGGACTTCGGCCACCATGGAGGCGATCCAGCGCATGTTGAAATCGCGCTCGCGCGGCCCCGTTTTGCCAGCCTTGCATTCATTGACATAGCGCGTGATGGGCGGTTCCCAGAACCGTTCATTGGAGGTATTGATGGCGAATTCGCTGGTGTCAGCCGGGATCTGGATGTTGGGACTGGTCAGAATGAAGTTGCCCACTTCACGATCCAGGGTGAAGACATGGGTTCCTTTGCCCACGGTCAGGACCAGCAGGGTGGCGGGGCCATACAGGGCGTAACCTGCCGCGACTTGGTTCAAACCGGGCTGCAGATAGTCGGCGGTCTGGGGCTCACCGCTTTCAGGCGCATTCAGAATAGAAAAAATGGAGCCTACCGAGACATTGCTATCAATATTGGAGGATCCGTCCAGGGGGTCAAAAATCGCCAGGAAAGGGCCACGGGTATGGGGGGGTTTAATCGGAAAAGGATCGTCCATCTCTTCCGAAGCCACCCCGGCCACCAACCCACCCCGTTCGAAGGTGTTGACGAAGGCGGTATTGGAGAGGACATCCAGGCGCTTTTGTGTTTCGCCCTGGACATTGACGGTCTCCAGGCTACCGGTCGCCCCCCCCAACGCGCCTTTGCCGCTCAGAGCAGCAATGGCCTTGATCGCCGCGGCCACATCGACCAGGAGCGCAGCCAAGGCCGCGCCATCCTGGGAGCCGCTGACATTTTCAATCAGGAACTTGGATAAAGTCTTGCGCCCCAAATGCATGGATTTCCTCCAGTGGACATTTTTAATTTTACGCTACTGCCACGCTTTCTAAGGCGCGCAAATCGGATCATAGCCCTCGTTTGTTATAAGCAATACTCAGTAATTCTTATTAGGATGATAAGTTTTACTCATGATCTGGCGGGGGCGGGGGTCAGCGCATCTTCCCGAATGGGCAGATTCACCAGCGCCGCAAGCCCCGCCAGGAGGATATCGGTGATCCATAGTGCGTCGTAATTGCCGCTTGCCGCAAAAGCAACGCCACCCAGCCACGCGCCGAAAAAACCGCCGATCTGGTGGGACAGGAGCGTCAAACCAAAAAGCGTTGCCAGATGGCGGGTTCCGAATAATTTTCCGACCAGACCTGCCGTAGGGGGGACGGTGGCGAGCCAGGTCATTCCCATCCCCACGCCAAAAATGTAAAAGTTGATTGCGGTCTTGGGGGCCAGCAGAAAAACGATAAGCATCATGGAACGCAGGGCATACATCCAGAACAGGATGTACTTCATGCGCATCCTGTTTCCCAGCCAGCCTGCGAACAGGCTGCCAAAAATATTGGCAAACCCGATCAGGGCCAGTGCGATGGCTGAAACGCGTTCCGGCATGCCACACAGCGCAGCATAGCCTGGCAGGTGGGTGGTCAGGAAGGCAACATGAAATCCGCAGGTAAAGTAACCCGCATGCAAACACCAATAGCTGCGATCCTGAAAGGCCAGCCGGATCTGGCGCCCTGCCGGTACGCTGTCGCCGGCAGAGAGGGCCGTGTTGACCGGGCGCGCTACTGCCGTAAAACCAAGGGCCAGCGGGATGGTCAGGAGAGACGCTGCTGCCAGGGTCCATAAAGCGCTCATCCAGCCCAATCCGGCGATCAGGAGCTGGGCCAGGGGGGCAAAGAGAAACTGCCCAAAAGACCCCCCTGCGTTGATGAAGCCGGCAGCAAAGGCGCGTTGTTGAGGGGCGAGCGCGCGGGCGGCTGCCGCGATCATGAGGGCAAAACTGCCTGCTCCCGCTCCAGCCGAAACAAGAATGCCCAGCGTGAGCGTGAGGCCCACCGGGGAGTGCCATAAGGCAGCCAGTGCCAGGCCCAGCGCCATCAGCACGGCACCCAGCACCATCACCCTGAAAGGACCGATGCGCTCAGCCAGCAAACCGAACATAGGTTGCGAAGCCCCCCAGACGAATTGTCCAACGGCCAGCGCAAAGCTCACTGCCACAATCCCGACGCCG
>JAGWPH010000059.1 GCA_028870615.1 Betaproteobacteria bacterium | reverse complement strand
TTTTCTTCGCCAGATCTCTCTGGCGCTTTTCGAACTGGTAATTTGGTTTAGCCACGAGATTGCACCTTGATTGTTATGTCGTAAGCCCGGTTTGCCCATGGGATTGATGACCGAAGTGCTGGAGTCGCTCTCCAATGCACTCACTTCCACCCATCTCATATTCGCGACAGAGAAACGGTCGATGCTCGTAGATCGTACAGCGCAGGGCATGGCGATCCAGAGCCGCACACCACCCGTCCTCAAGGCGAAGCATGACCCAGCCTCCCCATTGGTCCTGGACGGTCAACGCCCCCGGGATATCGTCTGCACCCATCAGCAGGACTTCAAGCCTGCAACAGCAAGCCTCACAAGTTGTGCACGATATCTCCGAGCGAACGCCTCTGTCGTTCATACCTGCCATTGTCCCACGTTCTGGCATTACTCTGCTGCTTTGCGTGGACGGCGGCTGCGGGCGGCTGGTTTTCGAGTTTTTTTGGCGACTGCTTCTTCCGCAACCGTTTGGGCGGGCAACTCGTGAATCGTTTCCGCAACAATTTCAGGCGCTGTCGACATTTGGTTTGCCGCCTCGCCGCCTACAGTGCCACTGCCACTGCGATAAACATAGGCCCCCGATTTTTCGTCGCGGCCAAATTCAAGCAGTCCGCGTGCCTGCGCCTCTTCGAGTAAATTGCCGAAGGCGCGGAAGCCATAGTAGGACTCATTAAAATCAGGTTTGCGGCGCTTGATGGCTTCTTTCAGCATGGAAGCCCAAATTTTGCCGCTGTCCCCCCGTTCGGCCACCAACGCGTCGAATGTTTCCACTGCGATATCAATAGCCTTGCTCTTACGTGCTTCCCAGCCCTCCTTGTCCTTGGGGCGCTTTTCATCTTCGGGCGAGCGTGTGGCCGCAGAGCGCACTTCCTGGGTCTCGCGTTTGGCAGCTGCGCGCTGGCTTTCACGCACCAGATCGTCGTAAAAAATGAATTCATCACAATTGGCAATCAGCAGGTCGGAGGTCGATTGCTTCACCCCAACCCCGATGACCTGCTTGGCATTTTCGCGCAGCTTGGAGACCAGGGGCGAGAAGTCTGAATCACCGCTGATAATGACAAAAGTGTTGACGTGCGATTTGGTATAGCAAAGATCCAGGGCATCCACAACCAAACGGATGTCAGCCGAGTTTTTGCCTGACTGGCGCACGTGAGGAATTTCGATCAGCTCGAAGTTGGCCTCGTGCATCGTAGCCTTGAAACCCTTATAGCGTTCCCAATCGCAATACGCCTTCTTGACGACAATGCTGCCCTTGAGCAGCAGACGTTCCAGCACCGGCTTGATGTCGAACTTCTCGTATTTTGCGTCGCGCACACCGAGGGCGACGTTTTCAAAGTCGCAGAACAAGGCCATGCTGACATTTTCGTGGGGTGAAGCCATGTTTTTCTCCAATGAAGTGTCGTGAGTGTACGCGATCAGATTTCGATTACCCAGTCTGGTACGAACCCGGTATGTTCGCGGGGCACGCCCCTGGGATTGGATATAACCCGGGTACCTGCAATGTCATAGTCCACGGCAAGATGGGTGTGTCCGTGAATCCAGAGCGCTGTGCGTGGGCTGCCCATCAGACCGTCCCAGCGGTTGACGAAGGATGCATCCAAATGGCTGGGGGGATAGGGTTGCAAGTCAATGGATTGGAACGATGGTGCGTGATGGGTGACCACAACTGTGGTTCCTGCATAGGGTGTGGCCAGTTGCTGTTGCAGCCAGCGTAGGGCGGAGTGGTTGCGCTCCTTAAAATCCAGGGGCTGCGCCAGACGGCCGTTGCCTGCACGGATACGATCAAAATCCTTGAAACGAACCCGCGCACCCCATTCCGCTTGCTGCGCATTGCCAGTCGCAGCGAAATCAGTCCAGCCCGTGGCGGCCAGAAATCTAATGTCATTCATTTCGTAAAGGGCTTCATCCAGAAAACGGACATGACTGTCGCTGACGCGCAACAGTTGATCATGGGTCTGCTCCAGGTGTCCTCCGTAGTATTCGTGGTTTCCGGCGATGTAAATCACGGGGCAGTCAAACTTGCTGCGTGCCCAGGTCATTCCGCGGGTCCCTTCGTCGATGTCGCCTGCCAAAATGACCAGGTCAGCGTCGTGTACCACGGGCTGGTAGGGGTCACGCTCGTTGTGAAGATCGGAGAGAATATGGATTTTCATCTTCCCCATCACAAATCGGCTAGGATGACAAAGCTCATGAAGACCATTCTATCCATTCTACTGGGGATCAGCCTGCTGGTGTCGTGTTCCACCCCGACCGGGCGGGAGGCCGGAAGACCCCCTGATACCCTGCAACAGCGCCCGTCCCTCGAAGCACGCACTGTTCTTCATGTAGACCCCCACCAATCCTTGATTACCATCCTGGTCCATCGAGGCGGCATGTTGGCCCGTCTGGGGCACGATCATGTGGTTGCCAGCCATGATGTTCAAGGGTTTGTCGTCGCGCAAACAGGGTACGCCGAACTGACCATTCCGCTAGGGCTGCTCACGGTAGATGAGCCGGCTTTGCGTGAACGAGCCGGTTTGGAAGCGGAAGTGCCGCAGGATGCCGTGGAGGGAACGCGTCTTAACATGCAGACCAAAGTGCTGCAGGTGGACCAATTCCCAACGGTGCAGATCCAAATCTTTCGGCCGGACCCAGCCGGGTCGGCACTGCGAGTGTCAATTTCAATGCATGGCGTGACGCGTGTGAAGGAGACACAGGCCGCCATTCAGTCACGTTCGGAAGGGGAAGTCATCGTGACAGGCAGCATGACACTGAATCAAAGCGACTTCGGGATGGTGCCCCTCTCGGTTCTGGGTGGATCGCTGCAGGTCCGGGACGCAGTGGAAGTCCACTACAGCATCGTGGCAACGCTTCCTTAAAAAAGAAATACATTGCTTATTTGTACCATTGGGTGCATAGTGCCGATCTGCGATTTTCAAGTAGTATCGTTGTTGTTTGGTTCAGTACCCTAAGCTTTCAGGTATTTCTCCCTTCATCATCCTGCCGTCTTGAGTTTCGCTTCCTAGGGGCTACCCCCTTATTTTTCATTTTTTTAGGATATCCAAGACATGGCAACAGGTACAGTGAAGTGGTTCAATGATTCAAAAGGTTTCGGCTTCGTGACTCCGGATGCTGGCGGCGAAGATCTTTTCGCACATTTTTCGGCGATCCAGTCTTCAGGCTTCAAGACACTGAAGGAAGGTCAAAAAGTTTCTTTCGAAGTGACGCAGGGTCCCAAAGGTCAGCAGGCATCCAACATTCGCCCGGCTGACTAAGCAGCCTGTGGCATGGCCAAGGAAGAACTTATCGAAATGAGCGGCGTGGTACGTGAGGTGCTTCCTGACTCACGCTACCGCGTCACGCTCGACAACGGCCACGACCTGATCGCCTACTCTGCCGGAAAGATGCGCAAGCATCACATCCGGATACTTGCGGGCGACAAGGTCTCCCTGGAACTCTCCCCGTACGACTTGAGCAAAGGGCGCATCACCTTCCGTCACATCGAGGGAGGCTGGACCGCTGCCCCACAACGGCGCAAGTACTGATCAGTCAAGCCGCGAACCATCCCCTGTTTCAGTATTACCAGAGCAATGGAATAAACCGCCGTGTCCGGGTGCGATAGTTTGCATACTCAGGCCAGCGCTGCTGCAATAGACGCTCTTCCAATGCGGCCTTGAAATTGAGAACCAGCAGAAGGATCACCCACAGTCCCAGCGACACGTTGTCGGGCGCTTCGGCAGCAATGCCTGCCATGGCCAACAGGAGCGCAACATACATGGGATGTCGCACCCACCGGTAAGGGCCGCTCATCACCAGTAGTGCCCCGGTTTTGGGCTCCGGGCGAATGTTGAAATTACCGGGCGGGTTGTGGGCAAATACCCAGAGTGCTAAGACAAAGGCTGCGCTGCCAAACAGCATGGCAGAAATTTTGACCTGCCAGGGCAGGGACCAGAACAACATGACGGCCACCACCAAAAACTGTGTAGCGACCCAAAACATTGATTGCTGGCGAATGGTCAAGTGGGTAACCCGGGAGAGGACAGGATATGCATACGATGGATTATATTCCGGAATGCGGGAGTGATTCGAGTTTTGGGTTTAGGCCAACAGAACCGCGATGAAACCGGTGAGGAAAATACCGTCGAAGCTTCCGGCGCCTCCAATGGAGGCGATGGGTGCGCCCAGGTGTTTCAAATCCTTAAGACGCAGGAGATCAGCACCAATCAGCACCCCCAGACTGCCCCCGATATACGCCAATGGGGCGCGCTCCTCGGGACTGAGGATCACTGCAATCAAGGCTGCTGCGATGGGCGCGATGAACATCGGCATGCCGATGCCAACCCCAGGAACGGGGCGGCTGATGAAGCGCGCCACGGCGGCTACGATCCCCACTGCAATGGCAATCTGAAACGGGTCCAACGGGTAATGGGCGATCAGATAGAGTGAAAAAGCCAATGGAACCAACGCCCCACCCACATTGACCACGATGGTGGTTTTCCCGGTAAACGGCATGGGCCTGAAGAAAGGAAGTCGCGATAGCTCGGGAGGGATGGCGGGAGTCGTGGAAGAGTCAGACTTGATGCTGAACAGGGGTAGGTTGATCATGCTGCCCGCCAGCGTGCTGATCAGCAGCAGATAAGCCGAATGGTTGGAAAGCCCGAGTTTTTCGAAAGCGATGCTGACTACCCCAAATTGAACGATGACGATCAGCAGGATCAGCGCTGCAAACAACAACAGCATCCGCAAGGGTGAAAAGGGCATTTGCTTCTCCAAAGTGAAGTTCATTCTGCCGGAACAACCCGTGTTGTGTCTTCACTTTCAATAATGCGTACCCGTTGACCGACTTTTAAGGTTTCTGAGCCATTTCTGGCCTGCGCAGTCACGAATTCATCACCGGTTTTTTCCATGCGATAGGTAATTTCCAGGCCATCGTTACTGTTGATTGCCTTGTCGGTAATGACGCCAGTTACGCCGCCAATGAGGGCGCCGGCAATGGTGCCAATAATGCCGGCATGTCCTTGACCTGCCGAATTCCCCAGGGTTCCGCCAATTCCTGCGCCAGCCAGGCCGCCTGCGCCAGAGGGTGCGTTTTCCAGCTTGACCTCACGTATGCCTGTAATCACGGCGTAAGAAACTTTCAGTTTTTGTTGGGCATTGACAGTAGTATAAGTGTTTGCACTTTGGTGAGCGGAACAACCGGCCAAAAGGGAAAGAGATGCCACGATTGTGGCAAGTAAGATTTTATTCATTTGCAAGCTTCCTTTGTGGCACCCGTCCGGGCAGGAATGCACTGCCGGGTGACTGGCATCATGTTGATATAGGACGGATTGAAATCGATTTTGAAAACGACAAAGGAATCGTAATTGCAGCGTTACGCGAGTTTGTCCTGCTCTCCCGGGGGCTGGGCTAGGCCAGAGAGGGTAATGCGGTTGTTCCCACGGGCCAGTTGACTACGACGGCTTCGTCCCAGGACAACAATTCCGGGTTTTTCCCGGGGTACTGTAAATGCGACAACAAGTGACGCAACAGATTGAGCCGGGTCTGCTTTTTGTCGTCAGCATGCACCACGGTCCAGGGTGCGGCCAGATGATGTGTGCGCAGCAGCATGGCATCACGCGCGCGGCTATAGGCCTTCCACTTGCGAGCGGCCTTTTCGTCGACGGGACTGATTTTCCATTGTTTGAGAGGGTCCTGTTTTCTATCCCGCAAGCGTCGGGCTTGTTCCTCGCGCGTAATATCAAGATAGTATTTAAACAGCTTGATCCCGGAACCGACCAGCAGTTCCTCAAATGTGGTAACGGTGTTCATGAATGTTTCGTATTCTTCCGGGGTGCAAAATCCCATCACCGGCTCGACGCCAGCCCGGTTGTACCAACTGCGATTGAAAAGAACAAATTCGCCACGGCTGGGCAGATGTGACACATAACGCTGGAAAAACCATTCGCCTTCCTCCCGGCTGGAAGGTTTACCCAACGCAACCACCCGCGTTTCCCGGGGACTCAGGTGTTCCATGATTCGTTTGATGGTGCCATCCTTACCGGCACCATCGCGCCCTTCGATGAGCACCAGAATGCGCTCGCCGTGGCCGATGAAGTGGCGCTGCAGTTTGACGAGCTCGATCTGCAACAGGCGCAGTTGCGATTCGTATTCGTTGCCGGGGTGATGATAAGTGGGGGTGTCGTTGTTCTTTTTCATCCCGTTTCCTTTATGGCGAAAAGGCCTGACACAATACCGTTGGTGCAATGTGGAATAATACGCCAGATAACGCAACCTCAGGACCCAACCGTGAATTCCGAAACCCTTAAAACCCAGTTCCGCCAACAAGCCCAGGGTGCCTTGAGCCTTAATATCGCCTTTATCGGGGTTACCGGCAGCTTGTTTACCACGCTCTATCATCTGCAGAGTGCGACCGCTCCCGCCCTGGCAGAAGCTGCCCGGCTCGATGCGGGTTACGTTATCCGCTGGTGCGATGCGGCCTACGCTTTCGGTTACCTGGAGGCCGAGGGCGACACCTTTAACCTCACATCCATGGGGGAGGCCATGCGCCCCGAAGCTTCCGACAGCCTGATGCCCATGGCGGTGCAATCCGTGCTGTCGGCGCATATGGCCGAGCGTGCGGCAGGGCTCCTGCACAGCGGTGAGCGCCCCGGCGAAGTCGTGCTGGCTGAGCGTGCTACGGTGCTGCCCTGGTTTGGTCCCATGCTGGAAGCGGGTTTTGGTTCGATGTTTGAAAATACCATCTGTCCTGCCATACCGGCGTTTTCGGAAGTGGATGCGCGTGGCGGGCTGGTGCTGGACCTGGGTTGCGGCAACGGGTGGTACCTGCGCGTCCTGGCGCGGCATTATGCGCATCTGCGAGGGCTGGGGCTCGATGGTTTTGCCGAGAACGTGGCTCAGGCGGACGCTCGCGCACGCACTGAAGGCTTCGCCGGCCGGCTGCATTTCGAGCAGGGCGACATTCACGATTTCACCCTGCAGGAACCCGCTGATCTCATCGCCATGAACCGCGCACTGCATCATGTGTGGGAACACGATCGCGCAGGCATTTTTGCCTGGCTGCACGACAACCTGAAGCCGGGCGGCTACGCCGTTATCTGGGAGCCCGCCTGGCCCACCGAACGTAGCGCCCTGCGCGACCCCTCGAGACGCGCGCTGTCGTTCCAGAATTTAAGCGAGCATATCCAGGGCAACCACTTGCTACAACCCGGGGAGATCGTTGCCGCCTTTGCCGAGCAGGGCATGCAAACCCAGGTGTATCGCTTTGCCGACGACAATGAGGCGGTCATTGTGGCGCGACGTTGAGCCACGCCCCCATCACGGGGCAAAAAGCCGTGAAATATCGTTTATTCGGCCGGACCGGCCTGTATGTTTCCGAATGATGCCCTGGCACCATGAGTTTCGGCAGCCAAGGGCACTGGAAAGTCATGGGAGGCTTCGAGCAGGATGCGTTAATGCGCAGGCCAGAAATGCGTTTGACCAAGGCATCAATTTCATTGACACCGCCAATGTCTATTCATTGGGTCAATCGGAGTTACGCGTCGGACAAGCTCTCAAGGATGTTGGGTTGCCTCGCGACGAATTGGTGGTGGCTACCAAAGCCAGCCGTGGCCAGTCCCGGATTCACTTGATTGAGCAGACAGTTTTTCCGGGGCATCCAGCCAGCCACCGCTCTCTTTAATTCGCATTGTCCCTGCACAATCACGCGGGAGCGGATAACCAATTCATTTGATGCCCCATGCTGCGGGATCAACCCCTGGCTCTGGTCGCCGGCTTCTGTTTCCTGGCAGCTGGTTTCGGTTTTCTCGCAGCAGGGGTTGCATCGACGGTGGTTTTGACACTGACGTCAGAAAAAACAGGTTTTTGTTCGGTTGTTTTCACCATATTGTCGTCAGCATCTGCGGGGGCCGCTTTGGCTTCCCTGTCCATGTTGCCGGTAACAGACTGGTTCAAGGCAGCCAAATGGCCTTTGAAGAGGGCAGAGATCTGGGCTCTTGCATAAGTGGCAACATCGTAGAGACCGCGCGAATAGGCGGCCGCATTTTCAATCCCGTTTCCAGTCAGCTTGGTGCGAAGGTCCAGCAGGGCTTGCAAGTCGCGAGCTTCGATCAGAGGCCCCAGGGATTGGCTGGCCTCCGCAAGTGTTTCCTTGGTAGCGACCAGTTGCAAACCCACCAGACGCTCGGTGGTATCCAGTGCAATCTTGCTAAGCTGCAGGGCAGCATCCAATGCGGATCTATTAAACTCAGTGACTTGCTCAGGCGTGTTGTACATTTGCTTAGTCCTTGATAATATTAAAAAATATTAAGTTTGAATAGGGCTGCGCAGTATATACTGCACTGCAACAATTTGCACGATACAGATTACCGGGGGTGATTGTCAATCTCCCTATCAAGAAAAGGGTATTTGTTTGGAAAACTGCTGCCGATCGAACGATTCGAGGCGCTACCAAAAAGCGGCTGAAAGTCAGCTCTTCGGGCTCAGTTGACTCAGGCGATAGCTGGGGTTGGCATTGACAGGCTTGCGTATAACACTACCCGGTTGCGGCCTTCCTGCTTGGCGCGGTAGAGCGCCTGATCGGCAGCCGAGACCAGTGTGGGCCAATCCAGACTGGTGCGCGTGGAGTCGGCTACACCAATACTGACCGTACTCTTCAGAGTTTTGCCCCCCATTTCCAGGATCATGGCCGCGTAAGTTTCGCGCAGGCGTTCGGCCAGTACCAGGGCCTCTTGCTCCGTAGTGGAAAGCAGCAGAACGCAGAATTCCTCGCCGCCATAGCGGGCAAAGTAGTCGTCGGTCCGGACGGTGGATTGCGCAATTGCCGCAAGGCGACGCAAAACCTCATCTCCGGCCGGGTGGCCGTAATGGTCATTGATCAATTTGAAATGGTCCACATCAATCATCATGATTGCCAGCACATCGCCCGTTCGCGCACAACGTGCCAGCAACCGGATGGCTTCTTCTTCCAGGCGACGGCGGGTGAACGCACCGGTTAGCATATCGCGTGAGGCGATTCTCTGGATGTCCATTATCAGCCGGTAATTCGCCATGAGTACAAAACCGAATGTCACGCACAGCTGTACCACGCTGCTTATAAAAAATGACAAAGAGTTGAGGGGCGTACTGGTATAGAGATTATGGGCCCCCGAAGGAGCGAGTCCGATCATGAATGCTCGCACGAATAGTAACGCGGCCAGCACGGCAAAGGACGCGCCGGTAAACCAGTAGGCCGTATTGAGCGGGGACTCGATGCGAATGAGCAGCATTCGCGCGCAGGCAGCACAGATCGCGCCAAAAAGGAGGGAATTGGCGATTGAACGGGATCCTGCATCGGGATGCAGCACGCTAAACCAGAGGCTCTCGAAGAAGGCAACGCCGACGAACAGTACCGCCGCGTTCCAGTGGCAGGGTTCTTCCCTGAAAGTCTGGATACCCGTGAATTGCAGACCAAGTCCCGCTGCTACCAGAGTAGTGCCAAGGACCACGGCCCACTCATAGCCGGGTGCAGGAACGGAGTAGAAGTAGGCAGGGAGAAACCCCAGGCTGATGAGCAAACTGGCCAGGGCCCATTGGCGAACGCCGCTGCCCATGCTGCCCGCATGTAATCCCGCAAGCGCGAGCAGGCCGGAGAACAGGAATGCCAGGATGGCAAACATTACCAGGATCGTGTGAATATCAAGACTCATGCCAACCTTTAAAATGCCGCCTCAAGGCGTGCACAATTCCGGCCGATCGCCATTAAGTGAAGCTTTGAAATCCGAAGGCTTCCAACAAAAGCGGCCGAGGCCAGTATAACAGCCGGAACTGGAGAGGGCACTTTCTCCCGTAGCTATTGCTGCAATCGATTATTTGGTGGCGAATTTAATGCTTAGCAACACGATAATTGCAACCATAAGGATAAAAGAAACGCTTTTCCAGAATACTGCCGGATTACGATCAATAAGTGGCGTGTGTGTCTTTCCTGTAAACGCCTTGTTCGGATGTCGCAGATCAAATACAAACTCGGATAATTCTTGGTAGCGCTTGCGCGGATCCGGATGGACTGCCTTCCTGATTGCCTCATCGATCCAGACAGGGATCTCGCGATCATCACTCAGTGCAGAGTTGTATTGTAATTTTCTTTGCGAGGCTTTTGTTCTGGATTTGGGCACCCGGGTTCCATAAGGCAATCTCCCTGTGAGCATTTCATAAGCGATAATTCCCAGAGAGAAAATATCCGAGTGTGTCGACCCCCTTTCTCCTAAAAAATATTCTGGCGCTGCATATTGTGCAGCACCCAGCAGATTGTTCCGTTCGTGGGGCGTTGCAATTTCCACGATGCCGGCAACGCTCGCCGAGCCAAAATCAATGATTTTCACTGTGCCTGTGCGATCGATCATGACATTGTCCGGCTTTAGATCCTGATGCAACATTTCCAGCCGGTGAAAAGCGCGCAGACCTTTGGCAATTTGTTCAATGATGTTGCGTACGGTTTCCAGATCCGGTTTCGGATTATCGATCATCCACTGGGCCAATGTCTGCCCATCAATAAACTCTGTGACAACATAGAGATAGCTGCGGTTTCTGGTCTGTAAACAGGGTTTCAGCACATGCGCGCTGTTGATGCGCCGGGCAACCCATTCTTCCATCAGAAACCTTTCCAGGTAAGCCGGATCGCCCTGAAGGTCAATTGACGGAGTTTTCATGAT
>JAGWPH010000058.1 GCA_028870615.1 Betaproteobacteria bacterium | reverse complement strand
CATCTGGTCACCGTCAAAGTCAGCGTTGAATGCTGCGCATACCAGCGGATGCAACTGAATGGCTTTCCCTTCAATCAACACAGGCTCAAATGCCTGTATCCCCAAGCGGTGCAACGTCGGCGCCCGATTGAGCATGACTGGATGCTCACGGATGACCTCTTCCAGAATATCCCAGACTTCCGGGATTTCCTGTTCCACCATGCGCTTGGCCGCTTTGATGGTGGTGGCAAGCCCGAGAACTTCGAGCTTATGGAAAATAAAAGGTTTGAACAGCTCGAGGGCCATTTTCTTGGGAAGGCCGCACTGATGTAGCTTGAGCTGCGGGCCCACCACAATCACGGAACGGCCAGAGTAATCCACTCGTTTGCCGAGGAGATTTTGGCGGAAGCGTCCGCTCTTGCCCTTGATCATATCTGCCAGGGACTTGAGTGCGCGCTTGTTGGCTCCGGTCATGGCTTTGCCACGTCGACCGTTGTCCAGGAGCGAGTCCACTGCTTCCTGCAACATCCGCTTTTCGTTGCGCACGATGATTTCAGGAGCCTTCAGTTCCAGCAGCCGCTTGAGACGATTGTTGCGGTTGATGACGCGACGATAAAGATCATTGAGATCGCTGGTCGCAAAACGGCCACCGTCGAGCGGGACCAGTGGACGCAATTCTGGCGGCAAAACCGGCAGAACCTCCATGATCATCCATTCGGGCTTGATGCCGGATTTCTGGAAAGCCTCAAGAATCTTGACCCGTTTGGCAAACTTCTTGATCTTGGTGTCTGAAGTTGTACCTGCCAACTCCTGACGCAGTCGTGCAATTTCGGTTTCGAGATTTATATGACGCAATAGTTCGCGCACCCCTTCCGCACCCATGCTTGCCGAAAACTCGTCACCGTACTCTTCCACTTTGGTCAGATAGTCTTCTTCAGTCAACAGCTGGCAACGCTGCAGAGGTGTCATGCCCGGTTCAGTCACTACGAACGCCTCGAAATAGAGCACGCGTTCGATATCGCGCAAGGTCATGTCCAATACCATGCCCAATCGCGAAGGGAGGGACTTGAGGAACCAGATATGCGCTACCGGGCTCGCCAACTCGACGTGGCCCATACGCTCGCGGCGCACTTTGGAAAGTGTCACTTCAACGTTACATTTCTCGCAGATTACACCACGGTGCTTGAGGCGCTTGTACTTACCGCACAAACACTCATAATCCTTGACCGGCCCAAAAATTTTGGCGCAGAACAATCCATCCCGCTCTGGTTTAAAGGTGCGGTAGTTTATGGTCTCAGGCTTCTTGACCTCGCCATAGGACCAGGAACGAATTTTTTCTGGGGAAGCCAGCCCGATACGAATTGCATCGAACTCTTCTTCCTGCGTCACCTGCTTGAACAAATCCAATAGTGCTTTCACGCTTTACCTCCGTCGAGCATCCCTTGTCAGCGACAAGGAAACCCAGTGATGAGTTCCGGAACCCGTAACTGTTGACCGACAATCTTCCGCTTAAAACCGTTCGAGATCGATGTCGATCCCGAGCGAGCGGATTTCCTTGACCAGCACATTAAATGACTCCGGCATACCCGCCTCGATCTTGTGTTCGCCTTTGACAATGTTTTCATACACCTTGGTACGGCCAGCCACATCGTCCGATTTCACGGTCAACATTTCCTGCAGGGTATAAGAAGCGCCGTACGCCTCCAGTGCCCACACTTCCATTTCGCCAAACCGCTGGCCCCCAAACTGCGCCTTGCCGCCCAGCGGTTGCTGGGTCACAAGGCTGTAAGGACCGGTGGATCGGGCATGCATCTTGTCATCCACCAGGTGATGCAACTTGAGAATGTGCATGAAGCCCAAAGTAACGGGCCGATCGAATGCCTCTCCCGTACGGCCATCAAACAGCTGCATTTGCCCATTGCGCGGCAAACCGGCCAGTTCCAGCATGTCTTTGATTTCGGCTTCGGTGGCTCCATCAAAAACCGGCGTAGCAAAAGGAACGCCATCACGAAGATTGTGAGCCAGCTCGAGGATCTCGTCGTCGGACAACGCAGACAGGTCTTCTTGTTTTCCGGTGCGGTTGTAAACCTGTTCCAGGAATTCACGCAGCTTTATCGCCTCAGCTTGTTGCTCCACCAGTTGCCCGATGACGTGACCGAGGCCCTTGGCAGCCCATCCCAGATGGGTTTCCAGAATCTGCCCGACGTTCATACGCGACGGTACTCCCAGCGGGTTCAGCACGATATCGGCTGGCGTCCCGTTGGCGGTAAACGGCATGTCTTCCACTGGTACGATCTTGGAAATCACACCTTTGTTACCGTGTCGTCCGGCCATCTTGTCGCCGGGCTGCAGGCGACGTTTGACTGCCAGATAGACCTTGACCATTTTCTGTACGCCGGGGGGCAACTCATCACCTTGCGTGAGTTTGCGTCGCTTCTCTTCGAACAGGGCATCAAATTCCTGACGCTTTTGAGCCAGACTGTCCTTCAATTGCTCGAGCTGCAATTGCTGTTCTTCTTCAGACAATCGAATGTCAAACCAGTCGTAACGACCCACTTCGTGCAGATAGGTTTTGGTGATCTTGGTGCCCTTGGTCAGTTTTTTGGGGCCGCCTTTGGCCGCCTTCCCGGTCAGATGGCGTTCGATACGACCAAAAGTGTCGTTCTCGACAATACGCAACTGATCTGCAAGATCTTTCTTGAACTGGGTCAATTCGTCGTCGATGATCTGCTGGGCCCGGGTATCGCGTTCGATTCCTTCGCGAGTAAACACCTGCACTCCTATGACCGTGCCGGACATCCCTGAGGGAACACGCAAACTCGTGTCTTTGACGTCCGAACTCTTCTCTCCAAAAATTGCCCGTAGCAGTTTTTCTTCTGGCGTCAGCTGGGTTTCCCCCTTTGGAGTCACTTTCCCGACCAATACATCGCCAGCTTCCACTTCAGCACCGATATAGATGATCCCGGACTCGTCCAGACGTCCCAGCATGCGTTCGGACAGGTTGGAAATATCCCGCGAAATTTCTTCCGGACCGAGTTTGGTATCTCGCGCTACAACTGACAGTTCTTCAATATGAATCGAGGTGAACCGATCTTCGGCCACGATACGCTCGGAAATCAGGATCGAATCTTCAAAGTTGTATCCATTCCATGGCATGAATGCCACCAACAGGTTCTGTCCGAGGGCCAATTCTCCAGTATCGGTTGAGGCACCATCGGCAATCACGTCATCACGAACGATGACATCACCCACTTTGACGATGGGTCGCTGGTTGATATTGGTGTTTTGGTTGGAGCGACGGTACTTGATGAGATTGTAGATATCTACCCCAACTTCACCCGCCATTGTTTCGTTGTCGTTGACGCGCACCACGATCCGGGCCGCATCCACATAATCTACCACGCCGCCACGACGCGCTTGAACCGTCGTTCCGGAATCAACAGCGACAGTACGTTCGATCCCAGTGCCCACCAGCGGCTTTTCTGCACGCAAGCAGGGAACCGCTTGACGTTGCATGTTGGAGCCCATCAGAGCCCGATTGGCGTCATCGTGTTCCAGAAACGGAATCAGCGATGCCGCTACCGAAACAATCTGTGCGGGCGCGACATCGATATGCGTTATGCGATCCGGGGTCGAGAGGGTAAATTCATTGTGATGGCGACAGGACACCAGGTCATCGGTAAAACGCCCCTTGGTATCGATCTCGGCATTGGCCTGCGCGATAACGTAGCGTCCCTCCTCGATAGCTGAAAGCATCTCGATTCCGTCCGTAACGCGTCCATTCTCCACTTTGCGATAAGGCGTCTCCAGGAAGCCGTATTCGTTGGTACGGGCGTATAACGCCAGCGAATTGATCAAACCGATGTTTGGCCCTTCCGGGGTTTCGATCGGACACACGCGTCCATAATGAGTTGGGTGCACGTCGCGTACTTCAAACCCCGCACGCTCTCTCGTCAGGCCGCCTGGCCCCAACGCCGAAACGCGGCGTTTGTGGGTGATTTCGGACAACGGGTTGGTCTGGTCCATAAACTGGGACAACTGACTGGACCCGAAGAATTCCTTGATAGCGGCAGAAATCGGTTTGGCATTGATCAAGTCATGGGGCATCAGGTTTTCTGACTCTGCCTGGGAAAGACGCTCCTT
>JAGWPH010000057.1 GCA_028870615.1 Betaproteobacteria bacterium | reverse complement strand
TTGAGCAGGACCAATTGGAGGCCCGATTCCGTCCTTCCTTCTTCCCGTTTACCGAACCTTCCGCCGAGATGGACGTTGGTTGCGTGATCTGCCACGGTAAAGGTTGTCGCGTCTGTGGTCAGACGGGTTGGCTGGAAGTGCTGGGCTGCGGCATGGTTCACCCTAATGTATTTGCACCGCTAGGGATAGACAGCGAACGTCATGTAGGTTTTGCGTTCGGATTAGGCGTGGAGCGTCTGGCCATGTTACGCTATGGAGTCAATGACTTACGGCTGTTTTTTGATAATGATTTGAGATTTCTACAACAGTTTCGCTAAAATAAATTAAATGAAATTCTCAGAATCTTGGCTACGCACGTTGGTCAATCCGTCACTTGACCGATCCGCCCTGGCACATGCTCTGACCATGGCAGGGTTGGAGGTGGAGGCCCTGGAACCCGTTGCCCCCATGTTTGACCGGGTGGTTGTAGGCGAGGTTAAAGCGATCGTAAAGCACCCTCAGGCAGATCGCCTCAAGCTACTTACCGTGGATGTGGGACAAAAAAGTCCGTTACAGATCGTTTGCGGGGCAGACAACGTTACCTTGGGCATGAAGGCGCCATGTGCGCTGGTTGGTGCAACATTGCCTGGTGGGCTGGAAATCAAAGAAGCCGAAGTGCGGGGCATAGCGTCCTTTGGCATGATGTGTTCCGAAAGGGAATTGGGACTGAGTCAAATCAGTGGGGGATTGCTGGTACTTGCGCCTGACGCTCCTCCCGGGGCAGATCTCCGGCGATTGCTGGACCTCGATGACCACCTGTTCACTCTCAAACTTACTCCCAACCGCGCAGACTGCCTGAGTGTACAGGGTGTGGCACGCGAAGTTGCCGCCATTACCAACACGCCTTTTGCGCCATTAGCCGTGATTCCGGCGCCTGTCACGAATGTCAACAAGCAGCGCGAGATTCGGGTGCAGGAGGACATAGCCTGTCCTCGCTATTTGGGTCGTTCGCTGCGTCTTAATCATCCCGACGCTCCGACCCCTGCATGGATGGCGCAGCGCCTTATTCGATCAGGGCTTCGCCCTAAAAGTATCATCGTGGATGTGACTAACTATGTGTTGATTGAGTTAGGACAGCCACTTCATGCGTTTGATGAAGATAATTTGCAGGGAGCATTGTCGGTACGCTGGGCCCGGCCTGGCGAGAGCTTGACCCTGCTTAATGAGCAACAAGTGACGCTGCAGCCCGATATGTTGGTGATTGCCGACCAAAGTGGGCCGGTTGCTCTGGCTGGCGTGATGGGTGGGCACGCCACCGCAGTGACACCCACAAGTTCCAGGGTGTTTCTGGAAAGCGCATTTTTTTCTCCTGAAGCAATTGCAGGGCGCGCCCGGCGTTTGACGTTAAGCTCTGATTCGGCATACCGTTTTGAACGGGGTGTTGATTTTTCAGCGACTCGGCAAGCCCTCGAGCGGGCCACGACGTTGCTGCTGGACTTATGCGGGGGGGGCGATGCCGGTGCCGTGGTGGAGGTCGCGGGGGGGCACCTGCCTCTGCGTGCGCCGGTGCGAGTGCGTCCTGAGCGGGTTCGTCGCGTGCTGGGCCTGGACCTCTCTGACGAAGCGATGGCTCAGTTGCTCGGGCGTCTGGGCTTAACTCTCAAAACTGTCAAAGGTGGTTTCGACGTCACTTCCCCTAGCTACCGCTTTGATCTCGCTATCGAAGTTGACTTCATTGAAGAAATTGCCCGGTTATATGGTTACGACCAGATTCCCGCGGTGCCACCCTCCGGAAAGCTTGTGATGTTGCCCAGCCTCGAGGCGCGTAAGGCCGAGCTCGATGTGGCTTTGCAAATGGTTCACCGAGGGTATCAGGAAGTGGTGACCTATAGTTTTGTGGATGCCAAGGATGAAATGACCCTTGCAGCCCAGCCTTCCGATGTCGCATTGCTCAACCCGATTGCCAGCCAATTGTCGGTCATGCGTTCAACCCTGGCCGTCGGTTTGATCAACTCCCTTCAATTTAACCTGAGTCACAAACAGGAACGCATCAGAATTTTCGAGCTGGGGCGATGCTTTTCCAGGAATGGCTCGGACTATGTTCAGAATAAGCGCCTGGGAGGGCTGATCTATGGTTCTCGATATCCTGAGCAATGGGGGCAACCCACCGAGTCTGTGGACTTCTTTGATCTCAAGATGGATATCCAAGCCCTATGGAGCGATGCCACTCCAATCTTCGCACCAGGGACTCACCCTGCCTTACATCCCGGACGGTCGGCGCAGATTGCTCTGGAGGGACAGACAGTGGGATGGCTGGGCGAATTGCATCCCGGGGTGACCGCCCTGTACGGATTCCCTAACGCACCGGTGTTATTTGAAATTTCCCTCGAGGCCTTACTGGAGCGCCGTATCCCGAGCTATCAAGAACCCCCCCGATTTCAGCCGGTCCGGCGTGATATTGCCGTGTTAGTAGGGCAGGAGGTCCCGGCAGCATCCATTCTGGAAGCATTGCAGGCGGCCAGGGTGCCAGGGGTTTCAGAATTGGCCCTGTTCGACCTATACCAGGGGCAGGGGGTGGCAGATGGTAAAAAAAGCCTTGCATTTCGTATAGTTATGCAAGATACTGAAAGGACATTGACCGAAGCTGAGATTGAATCCGGTGTGGCTGCCCTGCTAAATGTCCTGCAGTCCCAGTTCAGTGCCCAGTTGAGATGACGGAGCTTTTATGACACTCACCAAAGCCGAGCTTTCCGATTTGCTGTTTGAAAAAGTCGGATTGAATAAACGAGAAGCGAAAGATCTCGTGGATACTTTTTTTGAGGAAATCCGAACTGCCCTCGAAAAAGGGGAGAGCGTCAAATTATCGGGTTTTGGCAATTTTCAACTGCGTACCAAACCGCAACGCCCCGGACGTAATCCAAAAACAGGGGAAGAAATCCCGATCACCGCGCGCCGCGTTGTGACCTTTCATGCCAGTCAGAAACTGAAGACTCTGGTGGAGAAGCGGAGTGGCAACTCAGAACCTGCCTGAAATCGGGCTTCCCCCGATTCCTTCAAAACGGTACTTTACCATCGGTGAAGTGGGCGAGTTGTGTGCGGTCAAACCCCATGTCCTGCGTTACTGGGAGCAGGAGTTCTCGCAGCTCAAGCCCGTAAAACGACGAGGCAATCGACGCTACTACCAGCCTCATGAAGTCATGCTGATTCGCCACATCCGAAGTTTGCTCTACGATCGCGGATTCACCATCAACGGGGCACGTCATGTCCTCTCATCACCGGAAGAAAGAACGGCCATTCGACAGTTGACCGAACCGGTAGTCAAATCAGTGCAGAAGATCCCCGAGTCGTTCAAAAAGGAATTGCAATCCATCATCAGGTTGCTGTCGTCCTGAATCTTTTCTGGCATAATCGACAGTTCGGGGCGTAGCGCAGCCTGGTAGCGTACCTGCATGGGGTGCAGGTGGTCGGAGGTTCGAATCCTCTCGCCCCGACCAGTAAAACGGGGTCCATACTGGACAGTAAAACCCAAAATCAGTCAGGCCGATTCGGCAACACCGCGGTGGATTGTAGCTTCTCGAACCATGGCAGAGGCTCTGGCCTGCAGATAATAGCGGCTTCCAATGCCGCTGTTTGTTCCATGAATACAATCCGTCTGACCAATCAAGAATTGTTAAGGGTGCTATTTGGCCCCAACGCAGACTATCGCGCTTACGAGCAATCCCTCAAGCCCTTGTTTGCCGCTTCGGGTAGCACACTCCAAAAAAAAGGAGCGGCAGCGCGTGAACTCGTCATGCGTTGGCTTAACGAAGAACTACAAAAGCAATGTCTTTTGAGCCGCCCGGCAGCAGTCGAAGAATATCTTCGCCTGTATTTCACAGATCGCGAACACGAATCATTTGTGGTCCTGTTTCTGGATGCTCAAAACCACCTGATTGGCGTGGATGAGCTATTCCGGGGAACGCTCACCCAGACGGCAGTTTACCCCCGGGAAATTCTCAAAGCGGCGCTTCAGCACAACGCTGCTGCAGTGATCTTTGCGCATAACCATCCTTCCGGATTCGCACAACCCAGTGTGGCAGATCGGCGTTTAACCGAAACATTGCAAAAGGTATTGGTTCTGGTGGACATCAAGGTCCTCGACCACTTCATTGTGGCAGGCAAGTCCACACTCAGCTTTGCTGAGCGTGGGTGGCTGTGAGGATGGCGTTGTGCAACTCAGGTTCCCGGATGCGCCCCAATTTTTTAAGGACGATATGGCCACTGCGATCAAAGATCAAGGTGAAAGGAATGCCCTTCTGGACATTGCCATAAAGCTCGGTCAAGCCTAAGGTATCCTGCGTTCCGACCAGCATCGGATAATTCATCGGCTGTTGCTTGAGGTAGGCTTGAAGTGCCTGGCGATCATCAATGCCAATACCGACAAAACGGACTTGATCTGGGGGCCAGGTCGTCTGCATTTGCTTCAGCATTGGCATTTCATCCTTGCAGGGCTCGCACCAGGCGGCCCAAAAATTGATTACCAGGACCCGTCCTTGCCATTGGCGCAGGGGTTGAAGATGTTGTTCCATATCCTGCAATGACAGCTCCAGAATGGGGGAGAGCGCTGTCCTTGGGGTGCTGGTCTGCGATTCGGCAGGTTTCCAGTAATTCAGACTACGATAGACCGCAATCCCTTCCCATATAGCAAAAGCCAGGGCTATGAGAGCAATCAATTTAATTAAGGGTGATTTCATCTAACGGCACACCTAAATAGGTCCCCAAGGCAAAAACGCCAGCCTCCGGGGGATGCTGGCATGATAAACTTTATCGCCGGGTTTCATGTAGAGCGGATGGATTCTGTTCAAAGCGGAACCATACCAGATAATTGCCACGAGTGACTCGCTGCTATAGGGGAATTGAGTATGGCCACAGAAGTCAAAGTCCCGGATATCGGAGACTTTAAGAATATTCCAGTCATCGAGGTCATGGTCAAAGCGGGCGATACCGTTAAAGCCGAAGACCCATTGGTGGCACTTGAATCCGATAAGGCGACCATGGAAGTCCCAGCGCCCGCCGCCGGGGTAGTCAAGCAGGTATTGATCAAGCTGGGGGACAAGGTTTCAGAAGGGACACCGGTGATTTTGCTGGAGGAATCAGGGGCGGCCGAGACGATCGCAACCCCGGCGGTCGCTGCACCTGCCCCAAGCCCTGCTCCTGCAGCCGTTGCAGCACCCGCCCCAACGCCTGCTGCCCCGCCCGCTCAACCTCAACCGCAGCAGCCTGTCGACCCTCTAAATCATGAGGCATTTCTCAAGGCCCACGCCAGCCCGGCCATTCGTCACTTTGCCCGGGAGTTGGGGGTTGACCTTTCCAAGGTTAAGGGCAGCGGCCCCAAAGGCCGTGTCCTGCGGGAAGATATCCAGGGTTTTGTCAAATCCGTACTGCAAAGCAACACTGGTGCAGTACCAGGGATCGCTGCAGGAATTGGGCTCGGGTTGCTGCCTTGGCCCCAGGTCGATTTTTCAAAATATGGCCCGATTGAGGTACAACCTCTAAGCCGTATCAAGAAACTCTCGGGAGCTAATTTGCATCGCAATTGGGTGATGATCCCTCATGTCACCAATAACGATGATGCGGATATCACCGAATTGGAGGCCTTCCGGCTTCAACTCAATCAGGAAAGTACCAAATCAGGCACCAAGGTGACCTTGCTGGCCTTCATCATTAAGGCCGTTTGCAATGCGTTGCGTAAATTTCCAGAATTGAACGCATCGCTAGATGGCGAATCGCTTGTCCTGAAGCGCTATTACCACATTGGATTTGCAGCCGATACCCCCAATGGATTGGTCGTTCCTGTCATCAAGGACGCCGACAGGAAGGGGGTGCTGCAGATTGCCGGTGAAGCCAGTGCCCTGGCAGCCAAAGCCCGTGACGGGAAGTTGGGGCCAGCCGACATGCAGGGCGGCACTTTTTCCATTTCCAGCCTGGGGGGGATCGGTGGCACTTATTTCACGCCTATCATCAATGCTCCCGAAGTTGCCATTCTAGGGGTTTGTCGTGCTGCCATCCGTCCGGTCTGGATCGACAATGCGTTCCAGCCGCGACTGATTGCACCACTTTCCCTGTCCTATGACCACCGGGTCATTGATGGCGCAACGGCTGCTCGGTTTAACACCTATCTGGTGGAATTGCTGGGCGATATGCGACGCGCCACACTTTAAGGAACAGTTTCATGTCAGATCATCAAGTGCAGGAATTTGACCTGCTGGTTTTAGGAGCTGGGCCAGGGGGTTATTCGGCAGCCTTTCGTGCAGCCGACATCGGTATGAAAACGGTTCTTGTGGAACGTTATCCCACACTGGGGGGGGTTTGTCTCAATGTTGGTTGTATTCCCTCCAAGGCATTGCTTCACGTGTCGGCCGTCACCGAAGAAGCCCAGGCACTGGCAGCGCACGGCGTAACCTTTGGGCCCCCCCAGGTCAATCTCGAGGCTTTGCGCCAATGGAAGTCGAGTGTGGTCGGCAAATTGACCGGTGGGCTGGCCATGATGGCCAAAGCACGAAAAGTGACGGTCATTCAGGGGGTAGGGCGCTTCATTGATCCACACCACCTGGAAGTCTTGAATGGCACTAACGAACGCCAGTTGATCCGGTTTAACAAAGCCATCATTGCGGTGGGGTCACAAGCCATCAAGCTGCCTTTTGTTCCCGAAGACCCACGCATCGTGGATTCCACGGGTGCACTGGAATTAAGCCAGATCCCAAAACGAATGCTGGTGATCGGTGGTGGCATCATTGGGCTGGAAATGGCTACAGTGTATTCCACTTTGGGCACGCGCACTGATGTGGTCGAAATGCTTGATGGTTTGATGCTTGGTGCAGATCGTGATTTGGTTAAAGTTTGGGAAAAACGTAATGCCAAGCGCTTTGACAGGATCATGCTCAAGACGAAAACCGTGGCTGTGGAAGCGCGTAAGGATGGTATTTATGTCACATTCGAAGGTGACAAGGCACCCTCTGCGCCTGAACGCTACGATCTGGTTCTTCTTGCCGTCGGAAGGCGCCCCAATGGACAGGCTATTGGAGCCGAGCTCGCTGGGGTGACCGTGGATGAACGCGGATTCATCCCGGTGGACAAGCAACAACGCACCAACGTACCCCACATCTATGCGATCGGAGATGTTGTCGGGCAGCCCATGCTGGCCCATAAGGCAGTACATGAAGGACATGTAGCAGCTGAAGCTGCAGATGGGCAACGCAGTTTCATGGACGCGCGGCAGATTCCGTCGGTGGCCTACACTGACCCCGAAGTGGCCTGGACCGGTGTCACTGAAGAACAGGCGCGTGCCCAAGGGCTGGGCTATGGCAAGGCGGTATTTCCCTGGGCTGCGTCAGGACGTGCCATTGCCAACGGACGGGACGAAGGATTTACCAAACTGCTGTTTGACGAAACGACGCACCGTATCATCGGCGGCGGAATCGTTGGTACCCATGCTGGAGACCTCATCAGTGAGATCTGTCTGGCCATTGAAATGGGCTGTGAATCGACGGATATCGGAAAAACCATTCATCCTCATCCCACCCTCGGCGAATCGATTGGTATGGCCGCCGAGTTGTATGAAGGAGTCTGCACCGATCTCCCTCCCAAAAGATGAGTGGTTAAGTCATTTATGCACATTTTGTTGAGTAATGACGATGGTTATTTTTCCAGCGGATTGGTTGCTCTGGCAAATGCCATGGCTCCTTTGGGAACAGTGACCGTAGTGGCTCCAGACGCAGAAAGAAGCGGAGCCAGCAACTCCTTGACCCTGGACCGACCTCTTATGGTGCGTCGGGCGCCCAACGGGTTTTATCACGTCAACGGAACTCCCACAGATTGTGTTCACATGGCGGTGACGGGGTTGCTCGACATAACGCCCGATGTCATCGTCTCCGGCATCAATCATGGTGCCAACATGGGTGACGATACAATCTATTCCGGAACGGTTGCGGCAGCGACCGAGGGTTATCTTTTAGGCATTCCTTCGATAGCTGTTTCATTGGTCACCTCGCATGGCGCAGGTCATTTTGATACGGCAGCTCAAATTGTGGCCCAGCTGGTGCAGCGGATTCAGCGCAATCCGCTGGCGCAGGCCACGCTACTGAATGTTAATGTGCCTGACGCCCCTTTTGAGCAGATCAAAGGCTTGAAAATCACCCGTCTGGGGCGGCGTCATAAAGCTGAGCCGGTGATCAAGTCAGTCAACCCGCGTGGTGAGCTGGTGTACTGGGTCGGTGCGGCAGGGCCGGCGGCTGATGCAGGTGCCGGGACCGACTTTGACGCCGTGGCTCAAGGCTGGGTTTCATTGACGCCGTTACAGGTGGATTTGACTCACTTCCAACAGCTCGACCCCTTGCAGCAATGGCTAGACGCGTGACACCCGTGGTGACTTCAGGGATTGGCATGACCTCTGATCGTACCCGCGCACGAATGGTTGAGCGTTTGCGGGCGGCAGGAATTGCAGATCAGGCCGTATTGTCTGCCATGACTGCTGTGCCGCGGCACGCGTTTGTGGATGAAGCCATTGCCAGCCGGGCATATGACGATTCTGCTCTGCCCATTGGATGGGGGCAGACGATTTCTGCACCGTATATTGTGGCTCGCATGATCGAATTGCTGCGAGCGGGAAAAAAACTGGGAAAAGTGCTGGAAGTCGGGACCGGATGTGGGTATCAGGCGGCTGTCTTGGCACGTGTTGCGCGCGAGGTTTATTCCGTAGAACGGATTGGACAGTTACTCGAGAAAACTCGGGCGCGCCTCTGGCCGCTCAAAATCAGGAACCTGCGACTCAAGCATACTGACGGCAGCCAGGGGCTGCCGGAAGCGGCTCCCTATGAAGGCATCATCGTTGCTGCAGCAGCGGCAACAATTCCGGAAGCATTGCTGAAACAGTTGGCGCCAGGTGGCCGTTTGGTTATTCCGGTTGGCGTGGATGAGCAACAACTGGTCCTGGTAGAAAGGAAGGAAGATGGTTTTGTGGAATCTGTGATCGAATCGGTTCGTTTTGTGCCGCTGCTGGAAGATATGGCATGATTGGGCACCCGGTGTTGTCATGGGGTGGCTTGGTCGTTAGCCTGGTAATGACAGGCTGCGCGGCCACGCACCCGGCACCGATTTCCAGTCATTCAGAACAGCTTTCGCCGCCCGCAGAAAAACCTTCCCCCACCACCAGGACGGCACCTACCAACCGCCAACCGGCCCCAGCAACCCAAAATGCTGCGCCCTTGGGAGAGGAGGCCCCAATTGAATGGTCCTGGCCACTCGAGCGCTCTTATCCGGCGGTATTTTCACCATTGGCCAAGGGTATCGATTTTACGGCTAAAGCAGGTGAACCTGTGTTGGCTGCAGCAAGTGGGACAGTGTCCTATGTGGGTGACGGTCTCAAAAACTATGGCCAGATGATCGTGATTAAGCACAGCCCAAGTTATCTCAGTGTCTATGCCAATAATGGCAAGATACTGGTTAAAGATGGTCAGACGGTCAAGCGCGGGGAGAAGATCGCTGAGATGGGTGAGTCGGGCAACGGCAAGTGGCATTTCGAAATTCGACACCAGGGCAAGCCGGTGGATCCTGCAAGATTGCTACCCTCAAACAGGCACTGATCGAATCACCTCGTTACGTCGACGATAATGATGCGGTCACAATGCGGATGGCTGGATCCCCAGCGGCTGTTTCTGCACTGAATCCCAATGATGTCATCAGACGCAACATGTTGGGGTTATTCGCCAACACTTCTCCTTCCATAACCTTCAAGCCGCGACTGCTGGCGATTTGCATCAAGTATTGCATCAGGGCCTTGCCCAAACCTCGCCTTTGCCAGTCATCTGCAATCACCAGAGCAAATTCGCAGGATTCTCCATCGGGGCTGGTGGCGTAACGGGCTACGCCAATCTGCTCTTCCTGCCCGTTCGTACCGGTCAGGGCAATGATCGCCATTTCGCGCTGATAATCCAGTTGGGTAAAGCGTACCAGCAAGGCCTTGGGCAATTCACGTAAGGCATCCATGAAACGGAAATAGCGGG
>JAGWPH010000056.1 GCA_028870615.1 Betaproteobacteria bacterium | reverse complement strand
TATGTGGACAAATCGGCACCAGAACAATCGCAGCCAGATCGGGGTGCAGGATAGGGCCGCCGCTGGACAATGCGTAGGCTGTGGATCCTGTCGGGGTAGCCACAATCAGGCCATCAGCGCGCAGGTTATAGACAAAACGGCCATCCACGTAAACTTCGAGGTCGATCATGCTGCCTCGCGCTCCTTTGGTCAGCACCACATCGTTGAGCGCCACTGCTCGGCTAACGATGGTCCCGGAACGAATGATTTTGGTTTTGAGCAACGTCCGGGTCTCTTCTTGGTAATCTCCGTCGAGAACCTGACCCAGCATGGATTCCATGGCGTTTGCGGGGATGTCGGTGAGAAACCCCAACTGCCCGAGATTGATGCCCATCAGGGGGACATTCTGACAGGCCAGCACCCGGGCTGCGTAGAGAAGCGTTCCGTCGCCACCCAGCACGATCACCAGATCAGCGTGCGCCCCAATGTCATCCAGGCTGACAACCGGGGCTTGGGCCACCCCCACGGCAGCAGCAGAACGATGGTCCAAGACCACCGCGATACCGCGCATTTCGAGGAAAGCGATGAGCTTTTCGAGCGGTTCCGCCAGATTGCGGCTATCATACTTGCCAACGATGCCGATGCGTTGAAAGGGTGGGCTCATGCCGGGAATTAAACCACATTTCGGGTAGAATGGACGCATGTTAAACGATCGCGCCCGTGCGCTTCTCAAAGCCCTGGTGGAACGCTACATTGAGGAAGGCCAGCCGGTTGGGTCAAGAGCCCTCTCCAAAGTCTCCGGTCTTGAGCTGTCGGCCGCAACCATTCGAAATGTAATGGCCGACCTGGAAGATATGGGCTTCATTGCCAGCCCGCATACATCGGCCGGACGAGTGCCTACGCCGCTCGGTTACCGTTTTTTTGTTGACAGCCTGCTCACCATCAAGCCTCTGGAAGCCGACACCCTGAACCAACTGGAAATTCAGCTCCATCCTGCGGACACCCAGCATCTGGTATCGGCCGCTTCACAGATGCTATCCGAGCTGACTGCCTTTGCTGGAATCGTCAGAACCCCCAAACGACGCACCAGTGGCTTCAGACATCTTGAATTCATGCGGCTTTCAGAAAAACGTTTGCTATTGATTCTGGTCACCCTCGAAGGCGACGTGCAGAACCGGATCATTTTTACCGAACAAACCTATTCTTCGGTGCAACTTGCCCAAGCGGCCCTTCATCTTAACGAGCATTACGCTGGTTGCGACTTTGATGGCATTCGTGACACCTTGCGCTTCGAACTTCAAAATCTTCATCAGGATATTCAAGTTCTAATGAAAACGGCCCTGGAAGTCGGTAGCGCTGCCTTGAGGCAAGGCCAGGATGACGGCTATGTGCTGTCCGGTGAAACCCGCCTGATCGGTCGCCAGAACGTTTCCAGCAACATGTCACAGCTGCGTAAATTGTTTGATGTGTTTGAACAAAAAACCGGGTTGCTCCAGTTGCTCGACATGAGCCAGCAAGCAGACGGCGTCAAAATCTATATTGGTGGCGAATCCGGCCTTGTCACGCTGGATGAATTCAGCTTGGTCACCGCCCCTTATGAAGTGGACGGACAAGTAGTAGGTACGTTGGGAGTGGTCGGCCCCACCCGGATGGCCTACGAACGCATTATCCCCATCGTGGATGTCACTGCCAAACTCCTTTCAAGCGCATTGTCCCAGCATTGAAATGGCGCGTTATCTGCCCGAACCGGATTTCCCCCATGGTAGCCCACTCAAAACCGGGTTAGTGCTGGTTAATCTTGGTACACCAGAGGCGCCAGAAAAAGGAGCCTTGCGTCGCTATCTCCATCAATTCCTCAGCGATCCCAGAGTGGTCGAAATTCCCCGGCCTCTATGGTGGCTGATTCTGAACGGCATCATTCTCAATACCCGACCTGCCCGATCAGCAAAAAAATACGCCACCATCTGGACCCCCCAGGGCTCACCGCTACGCGTCAATACCCAACTTCAGGCTGATGGGCTCGCGAAACGCTTGCACGCACTGGTACCGTCCCCTGTGGTTGTCACTTACGCCATGCGCTATGGCCAACCCACCATTGCACAGGCCGTGGCCCAACTAAAAACCCAGCATTGTGATCGCATTTTAATGCTGCCGCTCTACCCCCAATATGCCGCCAGCACCACCGCCTCTTCCATGGATGCCCTGTTTGATGCGCTCAGGGCCTACCGCAATGTTCCGGGGGTTCGGGTGGTGCGGCATTATCATGACCATCCGGCTTACATCCATGCTCTCAAGTCCCGGATTGAAGGTTATTGGGCGCAGCATGGCCGGCCGGACAAGCTGGTTATGAGTTTTCATGGCGTTCCCCGCTACACCCTGGACAAGGGCGACCCCTATCATTGTGAGTGCCTCAAAACCGGGCGCCTGCTGGCCGACGCTCTGGGATTACAACCTGAACAGTACGCGGTTTCGTTCCAGTCTTTATTTGGCCGTGCTGAATGGATCAAGCCCTACACCGATCCGATGGTGCGCCAGCTGGCGCGCGAAGGGCTCCACACCCTGCATGTGGTTTGCCCAGGATTTCCTGCCGATTGCCTGGAAACTCTGGAAGAGATTGCCATGGAAGTCAAAACAACCTTTCTCTCCAATGGCGGGAGCGAATTCCACTACATTCCTGCCCTCAATGATGACCCCGTCTGGCTGGATGCCTTGACCGAGATCGCCCTGGACCATCTGGGAGGCTGGATCAATCCCCACTGGACCAGCCAGGCCGTCTTGCAGGAGGGTGAACTGATCCGTCACCGGGCCATTGCATCAGGAGCCACCCACTAGCCCCTGCACTAACCGTTTTTTTTCTGTTTCCCCCTTGAAATCACTACTTGTGCCCCCATTTGATCGTCCATTCCCCAGAGGAGATCACGATGCAACCGATCAATCCGGAAACTGAAGCTACGGCTACAGAGGCTACTACTGCGCTTCCAACCATGACACTCGAGCAGGCACTCGCCGCGCTTAATCAGGCCGAAGCCCTGGTTAGGGAAAAGGAAGATGCCTGGCTACGCGCCAAAGCCGAAACCGAGAACGTCAGGAGACGTGCCGCGAGTGACCTGAGCCAGTCCCGCAAATTTGCACTCGAATCCTTTGCTGCCGAACTGCTATCCGTCTCGGACAGCCTGGAAGCTGCATTACAAGTCAAAGAAGCCACGCTGGATAGCTATCACAGCGGTATCGCACTGACAGCCCGTCAACTGGCCGCAGTTTTCGAAAAATTCCAGGTCACGGAAATCAATCCGGTCAACGAAAAATTTGACCCCAATCGTCACCAAGCTATCGCTTCGCTCGAAAGCGACAGTGTTCCGGCCAACACCGTATTGACGGTCATGCAAAAAGGCTATGCGCTACACGAACGGATCCTTCGACCCGCTCTGGTCACGGTTTCAAAGACAAAATCTGTTCCGTCCTCTTGAATATTCACAATTCACCCCGATCTAAGAGCCATCAAAATCAATCATCTAGAGGCAAAACAACATGGGTAAAATCATTGGAATCGACTTGGGTACCACCAATTCCTGTGTGGCAGTCATGGAAAACGGCAAACCCAAAGTCATTGAAAACGCTGAAGGTGCCCGCACCACCCCTTCCATTGTGGCCTATATGGACGATGGCGAAGTTCTGGTGGGTGCACCGGCCAAGCGACAGGCCATCACCAATCCCAAAAACACGCTCTTTGCGGTCAAACGTCTGATCGGTCGCAAATTTGAAGAAGAGATGGTGCAAAGGGACATCAACATGGTCTCTTACAACATCATCAAAGCAAGCAACGGGGATGCCTGGGTCGAAGCGCAAGGCAAAAAAATGGCTCCCCCGGAAGTTTCAGCAGCCGTGCTGCAGAAAATGAAAAAGACCGCCGAAGATTACTTGGGTGAAGAGGTCACTGAAGCAGTCATCACCGTACCGGCCTACTTCAACGACAGCCAACGTCAGGCAACCAAAGATGCCGGCCGGATTGCCGGCCTGGAGGTCAAACGGATCATCAATGAACCCACCGCCGCGGCCCTGGCTTTTGGCCTCGACAAGAAGGAAGGTGACCGCAAAATTGCAGTTTACGACCTGGGTGGGGGTACTTTTGACATCTCCATCATCGAAATCGCCGAGGTGGAAGGGGAACACCAGTTTGAGGTGCTGTCCACCAATGGTGACACCTTCCTGGGTGGGGAAGACTTTGATATGCGCATCATTGATTTTTTGGCGGACGAGTTCAAACGCGAAAATGGCCTTGACCTCCGCAAGGACGTGCTGGCTTTGCAACGCCTGAAAGAAGCGGCTGAGAAGGCAAAAATCGAGCTATCTTCTTCGCAGCAAACCGAAGTCAATCTGCCCTATATCACGGCAGATACTTCCGGCCCGAAGCATTTGGTGGTCAAGATCTCACGCGCCAAACTGGAAGGACTAGTGGAAGATCTGATCGCACGCACCATTAAGCCCTGCGAAGTAGCCGTCAAGGATGCCGGTGTGAAGATCAGTGATATTTCAGACGTCATCCTGGTAGGTGGACAAAGTCGCATGCCCAAAGTACAGGAGCGCGTGAAAGACTTCTTTGGGCGTGAGCCTCGCAAGGACGTCAACCCTGACGAAGCCGTGGCCATTGGCGCCGGCATCCAAGGGGGTGTGTTGCAGGGCGAGGTCAAAGATGTGTTGTTGTTGGACGTGACCCCCCTGTCTCTGGGTATCGAGACGCTGGG
>JAGWPH010000055.1 GCA_028870615.1 Betaproteobacteria bacterium | reverse complement strand
GTGGATCGCCACGCGCGCCGCAGGACACTTTGCAACGGTTTATACCCAGATCGACGATCACGTCGAAAGTTTACGGGTGATCACGCCCGCCGGAAATATCGAGACGCGACGTTTTCCGTCTTCGGGTGCCGGGCCGAATCCCGATCGCCTGTTTCTCGGCTCCGAAGGGGCGCTGGGGATTATTACGGAGGCCTGGGTCCGGCTTCACCGTCGTCCGAAGTTCCGGAAAACCACGTCCGTGCACTTTACTGATTTCTTCAGGGCGGTGGAAGCAACCAGGATCATTTCCCAGTCGGGGTTATACCCTTCGAATGCCAGGCTCGTGGAGCGGGAAGAGGCAGCTTATACGGGATCAAGCGACGGCACTTACGACATTCTGGTCTTGGGCTTCGAATCCGCCGATCACCCCGTGGATGCATGGATGAGCCGTGCCCTGGAAATCTGTGCCGACCATGGCGGAACATGGGATGAGGCGAGTTTGAGCGCTCCGGGGGGGGCGGCTGATTCAGGTGCGGCCAACTGGCGTCAAAAGTTTTTACGCGGTCCCTATGTCCGTGAGTATGCAATTGCCCGCGGGGTGATGCGCGAGACCATGGAAACGTCGATTACCTGGGAGCGATTTGCCCACCTGTACAGTCACGTCAAGGAAGCCACGCGACGGGCGATACGGGAAGTGACGGGCCGTGACGGATCAGTCACATGCCGCTTTACTCATATCTACCCGGATGGTCCGGCCCCCTACTTCACCTGGTTTGCCTTCGGGGATAAAAGCCGCATTCCAGAGCAATACATGGCCATCAAGGCCTTGGGCGAACAGGCGATGGTCGATGCGGGAGGAACGGTAACCCACCACCACGCCCTGGGCAGAGACCATCGCCCCTGGTATGACAAGGAACGGCCGGAACTGTTTTGCACGGTACTCAAGGCAGCCAAGCGGGAGCTGGACCCCAAATCGATCCTCAATCCGGGCGTGCTTTTTGACCCATCGTAGTAGAGTGGCGACGGGAGTAGAAGGAGGGCCTTGAAATGCACGGCTTTGGTCCGTTTGAAACGGCGGCTATAGTGGCCATGGTGGTCGCTTACATCCTGTTCACCACCTGGCTGACGGTAAAATTGCGCAGCAGAACCTCGGGCGAATTTATGTATGCGGCCCGGTCACTCCCCGCGTTTGTGGTGGGTACTCTGATGATGTCCGAATTTATCGGCGCCAAGTCAACCATCGGGGCGGCTCAGACAGCGTTTGAGTCCGGCCTGGCGGCATCTTGGGCGGTCTTAAGTGCCGCCATCGGGTTTGCCCTGTTCGGCATTTTGCTTTCGAGAAAGTTCTACAATTCCGGCGAATTTACGATCTCCGGCGCCATTGGAAAAAAGTACGGCAGATCAACGCAATTGACCGTCTCGTTGATCATGATTTATGCGTTGCTTCTGGTCAACGTGGGTTACTACGTGAGTGGCGCTGCTGCTGTTTCGGTGGTGCTCCGAGTCTCCCTCCCGGTGGCCGCGATCATTACCGCGCTCGTTTGCACGTTTTATTGCGCCATCGGCGGACTTAAAAGCGTGGCTTACGTCTCACTGCTGCACACATTCATCAAATACGCTGGCGTCCTGGTCATTCTGGTCGTGGCCCTGACGATGACGCACGGCGTGCTGCCAATGGTAAACCAAATGCCGAATTTCTACTTTACGTGGGATGGCAAAATCGGAGCCACCACACTGATCGCCTGGATTATCGCGAATGTGGGCGCCGTATTCTCCACGCAGTATATTGTTCAGGCGATTTCGTCGGTCAACAATCCCGATCATGTGCGCCGTTCGACCTACATAGCCGCGCTTTTGTGCGTTCCCATCAGCATCATGATTGGGCTCATCGGTGTCGCCGCCAAGTTTCTGTTTCCGGATATTAAAAGCCTCTATGCCATTCCTGTCTTTTTGGACCAGATGAATTTCGCTCTGGCAGGCTTTGTCACGATATCACTGGCGGCTTCGGTGTTTGTGGGCGTGAGCAGCATTACGCTGGCGATTTCATCGCTGGTCATGAACGATTTTTATGTGCCCCTGTTTCGTCCGACGCCTCAGATGGAGTTCAAAATGGCACGATTGTTGTCGATCCCGATTGGTTTCCTGCCGTTGATCTTCGTGTTTTTTGTGCCCCATGTATTACAACTGTCTTTCTTTACCCGGGCCCTGCGCCTGTCCATCGCCATCGTGGCCATGATGGCCTTTTATCTGCCATTTTTTCAGAGTGGTCGTGGCGCCACCCTGGGTCTCATGGGCGCAGCGATCAGTACGACAGTATGGTATCTCCTTGATAACCCCTTCGGGATAGACAACATCTACATCGCGCTAACGACTCCTCCCATCATCATGGTGCTGGAAAAACTGATCGGTAAAATAGGAACCCCAGACACTGGATCCGTCTGATGCGCTAGAAGCCTGGTCCGCTGAACAGGTAAACCGTGAGGGCCAGGCCCAGGACGGCAACGGCGAAATTAACCAGAACCCCCATATGGACGGCATACCCCAGCGGGATCTCAACCGGTTTGAGGGTCTTGAGCACCTTCCGGTATTGGATGATGGCAGAGGCGGAAGAAAATGAGCCGATCAAAATGAAGGCGATGCCGATCCAATAGGACGTGCCCTGGTGAAGCGATTCGGCGTGCTGGGGCATCAGCAGATGCAAGAACAGCCCAAACCGTTCGATGACAAAGCCAAAGGCCATCAAGGTCAGGCTGGTGCGGTTCCATGCCAGTAACGTGCGTTCAGCCGCAAAAAATACCCTGGGATCATTCAGGTCAGACATGGGAAGACAACCTCCTATCAAACTACCAAGGCATGGCCCAGGGAGCCATCGGCTCCATCGGCCCCATGAGCCACGGTTCGGCCTGGTACATGAAAGGGTTGGGGCCGAAGTCAAAGGATGGGTCGTTGGCGATGGGGACCTCTTTGGGCCACAGATAAAGCGTCTCGACCGCCACATGCGGAAAAATGTAGTCGTAGTCCCCAATCTTGCCAATGGTGGGCGTCTGTATTGTGCCGACCACGGTAATTTCCCGCTTCACGGCATAAATTTCCGGGTCGTAGAAGCCCGACAGACAGGCGATAAACCGCCCATTGGTGTTGTCATCCTCTTGAGGGCGCGCGGAATCATCGAGCGGGTGGCTCACCACCTCAAAACAGGTATCGCCCTTTCTGGGCGAGACGCTGGCAATGCTGCCGCCCCAACGCACGCGCAGCCCCCGCACGTCCGGACGGGTCTGTGCCATTTGCGGGCTGACGTCCGCAAAATCGTTTCCGGAAAGGGGTCCGGGCACCATGGTACCGCAGGCACTTAAGGTAAGGCCCACCGTGATAAAGAGCATTGTTCCTGTGACTTGATGCATATGCCTATGGTAGTGGATCACCGACCCTGCCGAGCCATTATTTGTAAGGAAAATTTACTCCCACGCTTCCAAACCATCAAATCGATGAGAAATTGCTCACAAAGGTTTACGGTATCGCAATAAAGGCCGCCTTTGGCATCGCTACACTGCGCAACTCTGTTGGATATTAAAGGGTTGGGCATGGCAGAACTCGTTGCCGAGACGTCTTCCAGAAAGGAAATCTCAACGATTTCCCTGGTGGCCATTGCACATGGCACGTCGCATTTTTTTCATCTGATGTTGCCCCCCTTGTTTCCCTACTTTATCAAAGACTTTGGGTTGTCCTACACCAAGGTGGCGCTGCTGATGACGGCCTTCTTTATGGTTTCCGGAACAACCCAGATCATCAGTGGGTTTGTCGTGGATCGCTGTGGCGCAAATCGAACCCTGTTTTCCGGAATCGCTTTACTGGCCCTTTCGGGATTGACGGTGTTCCTGGCTTCCGATTATTCGCTGCTGATGCTGGCAGCCGTATTATCCGGCCTTGGCAACGGGGTGATTCATCCGGCGGATTACACCATCATTAATTGCCGGATCTCCCATGACCGCCTGGGATACGCGTTTTCGGTGCATAGCCTGTCCGGGATGTTGGGATGGAGCATTGCCCCCGGCATCATGCATGCCGCCGCATCAACGCTGGGTTGGCATCAGGCAGGCCTGGTCGCCTGTCTGACGGCATCGACCACATTGGCGATACTGATTTTTCGGAACGACCTGCTCGCTTATAAATTCCCGCCAAAACGCACCCACAGTGAACAGGATTCATCGCATCCCGGCTCGTTTGGTTTTCTCAAAGTGAAAACCGTATGGCTCTGCCTGTTCTTTTTCATGTTCTCCAATGCCGCATTCGGGGCATTACAAAATTTTTCCACTCCCCTGTTGATGCATTTTTATTCCCTGTCATCGGGCCACGCCATATCCTGTCTGACCGGATATCTGCTGGGAACCAGTGCCGGCGTCATCTTTGGTGGATTTCTGGCCCAGAAAAATCAGGCCTTTGAAAATACCATCAGTCTGGCCTTGGGAACAGCAGCGCTTGTGGCCTTCGTTTTGGCAACGGGTTATCCGCCAGGCTGGGGTGTTCTGCCCCTGTTGTCACTGATGGGATTCAGCGTGGGAATCGCCAGCCCTTCACGACAAATGATGTTGCGCGAATCAATTACCTCTTCGCTGGGACCCAGTGCACTGGGCCGCGCTTATGGATTCGTATTCATGGGTTCGGATTCGGGACTGGCCCTGGCTCCTTTGATGTTTGGCCCCCTGATGGACGCACACGCCTTTTCCATGGTATTTGCTGGCATCATGGTGCTTCAGTGCAGTGCCGTCCTTGCTGCATTTTTTATTCGGAGCAGACGACGTGTGCCTGTTGCTGCAACGTAACGCAGGCTGGAAAATATGGAAGCCTTACGTACTCCTGACGGCTTTTGACCGTACAGGCAGCGACGCAAAGGTCACTGCACCGATGACCAAACCCCCCCCGATCAGCTGTGTCTGCGTAGGGGGCATGCCTTCAAATGCAGCGATGGTCATCGAAGCCACCGGTACAAGATTAAGAAAAATTGCTGCCTGCGCTGCGCCCAATTTGGCAATGCTTGCGTTCCAGAACAAATAGGCCAGAACGCCTCCGCCAACAGTCATTAGCAGCAAGGCACTACCCGCGTGCCAACTCGGGATCACGAACCTTTCGCCGCTAATGAGCGCCACTGCCGTCAGGGCCAAGGCACCCGCTGTCATGATGCCAGTGGTACTGGCAATGCCGCTGGTGTCTTTGGGCATCAGCTTGCGTGCAAAGACGGTGTAAAACGCCCAGCTCAGGTTTGCAGCGAAGATCAGCCAGTCGCCGCTTTCCACTTGCACGTGAGCGCCGGCCCCCAGGACGACGATCCCGACACCGATCACTCCGATGGGAAAACCTATTATCTGACGATAACTGGGCTGCTGCTGCAGAAAAACATAGGCAAGCAGGCTGGTGAGCAATGGATTGATCGCCATGATCAGGGCCCCATTGGCGGCTGATGTGCTCTGCATCCCCAGGAAGAAAAACAGGTTAAACCCAAATACACCCATCAGGCCCAGAATTACGTACACCCGTAGGTGGCGCAAGGGCACGCTCTCTCCCCGAAGTTGTGTTATGACCAGCATGATTGCGGCGGCCATCAGGTAGCGGGTGGCACCAGCCACATAGGGATGCATTTCGGCAACGACGGGCTTTGCCAGATTGAAGTTTGCCCCCCAGAAAATCGCAGCGAAGGCGGTCAATAGATAGGTGGTGAACAGGCCCATGAGTATTTTCCTGGTTGATGCGTTGAATCACTGCAAGCAAATCGTTTTAGACTCCACCCCGCCGACCAGACGGATGACACCACACGGCAAGCCTTGAACAACGGCGAGCCCATCGCTGTCGATACGCAGTTGCTCCCCCTGACCGAGTTGGAAATCACCGGGCTGGCCCTCCACCGTGAGCCACACCTTCCCCTCAGTGCATTCGAGTGTCACGGCGCGCGCCCTTTGAAAAGCCATGAGCTTCCTTTTGGCTAGCTTGATGACCAGGTTTCTCGCTGACATTTGCATGATTGGTTTCCCAAATTGTTCAGTATAAAAGCGTCCGCGGAACGTCATTCATGATGAAAACGGTATTCCTGCGTTCGCCCTCCATAACCGTAAGCAGCAGCGCGTACATCCTCCACATGGATATAACTCTCTTCATGGAGGTCGCCCAGTAGGTTGCTGAATGCTGTAAACACCTCCCTGATGTACTGAGCCTTTTCAGTCTTTGTGTTTGTCTCGTCTGTGACTTTGATGTCGAAATAGATGCTGCTCTTGCCTTGTGCAGAGAGCGATCGTCCGCCAACAATCCAGTCATCAGGATCGATGTAGGAGATTGCAATGGACGTGAGTTCCGGCTTCTTTTTCAGGATTCGTGTTGTACGGTCCAAAAGAATGGCGGAAATGGAACGGGTCAGTTCAGCCGACTTTTTGGCGCCTACTTTGACATTCAGGATGGGCATGTCTTGTCTCCATTCGTTAGCAATGCAACTAAATGCACAAAAAACTCACTTGAGTGCGGTACGGGCATCCCGAACCTTTTTAACGGTGTCGGTAAAAACATCCTCGCCCAATATCCTCTTGAGACGCTTTCCTACCTTGCCGCTGGCTTCATTTAATGAAGCGTGAATGTCAACAGCCGTAGCGGTGGGATAAATGTCCTGTTCACGCCCATCAATGTCCGAGCCTCTGCGCTCAATCATTTTCTTTGCTGCAAGCCCATCTATGGCCCGGGTTGCCGTAGGTCTTGAGATAGCTAAAAAGTCGGCGATCTCGCATTGAGCCAACCCAGGACGTTCCAGGATCACCCTCAGCATGAAGGCCTGGGGTGGCGTCAGACCAAACGGATCGAATGCGCTGGCCCACTCTTTCTCTAGCTGACGCGCCAGAGCCATCGTATTGAAGTAGATGCAATGATCAAACATGGTTTCAGCCTACAGCATATTAGTTAGCAATGCAACTAGTTATGTTGGATGAACCAACGCTGGTCGGTTCGTAAGCTTCCCCGTCAAGTAGACAGTTCTAAACTAGAGATTCCTGTTTAAAAACCCTGTGCATATATTCCAGTGGTGGAACATTTCCCATGGACTCATGGGGACGGTACGCACCTATCTCTTGGGCGGCGACTGTTGCAAGTGGTGGGATCTTTCCAGTACTCGGTCTGTCAATGCTAATCGCTGCTATGGTTGGAAGTCGGCCTGAACGGACGATGGCGTCCCGCGACGAATCAGTCCGCAATGCATCGATTACTCGACGTAGATCAGAAAACTCCGCGCTCCGTCCACTTCATGATTCGACGAACGCGTACATCGTGCCCGTTGCGGCCGGTAGCATCGAAGAAAAGCGGACGGTGGTAAACCCATACACCATAGGTCATGAGCAACTAGTTGGATGACCTATCGTCGGGTATGGGTAACGAGCGTTGCCTGGGGCTGGCTGGCTCCCTGCTTCAGTAATTTCCATGCAAACCATATAGGGGCAAGACCGAAATGCACACCGTAATTCTAAAGGGTAAGAGTGGCAGCGACTTCCAGTCCCACTGGACCGGGCAACCCAGGCGCTGATGAAGTCTTGAAAAGATTAGCGTGCTTTTAAAATGGACAACCTACTTCTGGCTGCATTCAGTGAATTCGTTGATCTCTGACTTCATGGTTCATGCGTTATAGAACAATCAATGAATTAGACACGGTAGCGCTGCGCGTCTGATTGTCATAGGTTAACTGCAAACACCCTGCGGTCTGAGTGGCTGTGAACCACTCTTTAATGAAGAGTCAGCAGGCTCTGTTCCAATCGTCCCCAGATTTTGTTCTTGAGAAAATACAACAGGACCGTCAGAACAAATACGTAGGCCATCACGGCATAGCCCAGGTTTTCCCGCGCTTCGGCCATGGGGTCTGCCGCCCACCCGAGGAAAGTGGAAACATCTTTTGCCTTCAGCAGAAGCGCCTTGCGGCTTGCGGGATCCGCTTGCGATATCCCCAATATATCAGGCATCTTGATCCCGGGAAAAACATGGTTGGCAGTATTTCCGTTTGCATCCGTATAGAACCCGGTGATCATTGAATCGATATATCCCACACCCCCTTCCCTTGCTTTGGCCATCAAGGACAGGTCGGGAGGGACGATGCCAAACGCAGCCAGCGCGTCGCTGGGGGCCATTTGCGCGGTGAGGGAATCGCCCATCCCCTTGTCGCCCCGTATCGAATCGACCTGCGCCTTCGTGAAACCGATTTTAAGGAAATCGCTGTATTTGAGGTACTTCATGCTGTGGCAGTTGTTGCACACCTCCGTCGCCACATGGGCCCCGCGCTGCAAGGTAGCCTCATCCTCAGCGGCCTGCACTCTCCCATTCATGGGAAAGTACAGGCAAGCGAACAACGCCCAGAGTCTTAAATGATTCACCTGGACCCCTCGATTTCTTTTTTGGTCATTTCCATCACCTGAAAGGGTAATCCTCTTTTCAGGAGATAGCTTTCTTCCCATCGCGACACAAAGGGAAGCAACAGAAAGGTTGAAAAATAAATGACGGTCGCAGCTTCGCCCACCAATTTCAAAATACTTTCCGGCGGATGCGCGCCCACGTAACCCAAAATGAAAATGTCAATGATGAATACATAAAACATCGTACGGTAAACTGGCCTGTATTTTGCGCCCCCGGTTATCCGGGAACGATCCAGATAGGGCATGGCAGCAAAAATCAGAACCGATAGCGCCATGGCCACAACTCCGCCGATCAGGTCAGGCACCGAGCGCAGAATGGCATAGAAGGGCAAAAAGTACCATTCGGGAACAATATCCGACGGTGTTTGCATTGGATTGGCCGGAATGTTGTTTGCCACATCTATGAAAAGATCGGGTTTGAAAAACACGATACCGAAATACACCAGCATGAACACGCCCAGACCAAAAAGATCCTTGATCGTGAAATAGGGATGGAAAGGAATGTTGTTCTTGTCGGCCAGGTTGAGACCGGAAGGGTTGCTGCTCCTGACCGTGTGCAACGCGATCAGATGAATGACGACTGCT
>JAGWPH010000054.1 GCA_028870615.1 Betaproteobacteria bacterium | reverse complement strand
TGTCCATGGTGTCCACTTCGTTGTACAGAAAATAAAGTTGCCCGCCACGTTTCAGTTCGCGCAGAACTGCTTCGCGAATAATGCTGTCCGAGTCAGGATAAACAAAAGTCTTGATGGACAGGCGTTTCTGGGGCGCCGTGGCAATCACAGAAAAATCACGCAGTCCTTCCAGCGACAGGGCAAGCGTCCGCGGTATGGGTGTGGCAGTGAGGGTAAGTACGTCCACTTCGGCGCGCAGCGCTTTGAGCCGTTCTTTTTGGCGCACCCCAAAACGGTGTTCCTCATCAATGATGACGAGGCCCAGGTTGGCAAACCCCACCGACCCGGAAACCAGCTTGTGGGTGCCGATGACAATGTCAATTTTGCCGGCGCTCAATCCTTCCAGCGTGGCTGCCGCTTCCCTTGACGAACGAAATCGCGACAGTTCGGCAATTCGCACCGGCCACTCGGCAAAACGGTCGCTAAAATTCTGGAAATGCTGTTCGGCCAGCAACGTGGTAGGTACCAGAATGGCCACCTGTTTACCGGCATTCACTGCCAGAAATGCCGCGCGCATGGCCACTTCGGTCTTGCCAAACCCGACATCGCCGCAGATCAGGCGATCCATTGGTTTTCCGGACCGCATGTCGGAGATTACCGCTGCGATAGCCCCTGCCTGATCCGGAGTTTCCTCAAAATCAAAAGCCATGGCAAAGGCAGCATATTCGTTGTCTCGAATGGGAAAAGCATACCCGGCGCGTGCGGCGCGTCGAGCGTACAGATCGAGCAGCTCTGCAGCGGTATCGCGCGCCTGGATGGCTGCACGCCGTTTGGCCTTTTCCCACTGGTCATTACCCAGTTTGTGCAGTGGCGCGGTCTCGGCAGGACCGCCGGTGTAGCGGCCAATCAGGTGAAGCTGTGCCACGGGCACATAGAGCGTGTCATCGCCGGCGTACTGCAAGCGTAAAAATTCCGTGACTCCTTCGCCAAAGTCCAGGTTGACGAGTCCCAGGAACCGTCCGATGCCATGGTCCACATGCACCACCGGATCCCCCACACGGACTTCGGACAAATCCTTGAGCAGGGTGTCAACATTGCTCCGCGCCGATTTATCCCGGCGCCGCGACTGGCGAACCTGGGTTTTGTAGAGCTCGGTTTCCGTGATGACAGCGAGCCCCTCACGGTCAAGGATGAAGCCTGCCGTGAGGGGGGCTGCCACAATGGCCACCGGCATGGCTCCCGCCATAAACGCCTGCCAGGACTCAACGGGGGTGGTTGGATAACCAAATTCCTGCAGCATCTGGCCAATGGTCTCACGCCGCCCCAGACTTTCTGCAACCAGCAGTACGCGACCCGGAAAAGACCGGGTAAAGTTCTGCAGCCTTTCAATTGGCAACGCATCGCGACGCGTGAGTTCCACTGGCGGAAGCGGTTGTGTGGAAAGAGAAAAGGGGTTGGTCTTTGAATTTGAATTGGAGTCTGACCCCAATTCACCCTTTAATTTGATCTGCGGATACCCTGCCAGCGCTGCAAAGCACTGGTCTTCAGTCAGGAACAGTTCGTCCGGATCCAGCACCGGATTGGCGCGGTCGCCCTTCAACAGATTCCAGCGTGATCGGGTGGATTGCCAGAATGCCTGTATTGCAGCCGTGGCATCCTGATGCAGGCAGATCGTGGTTGCAGCCGGAATGTAATCGAACAAGGTGGCGCAGTTGTCAAAAAACAGGGGCAGGTAGTACTCGATCCCCCCGGGCGCCAGCCCGTTACCCACATCGCGATAGAGCGCGCTGCGCGAGGGATCCCCTTCGAAACGCTCACGGAAATTTTCACGGAAGTGCGACCGTCCCGCCTCGTCCAGCGGAAATTCGCGTGCCGGCAGCAGACGGATTTCGGGCACGGGGTAGAGGGTACGCTGGGTATCGGCATCGAAAGTGCGAAGGGTCTCCACCTCGGTGTCCATCAGGTCAATGCGAAACGGTACCAGGCTACCCATGGGGTAGAGATCGATCAACCCGCCGCGCACGCAATATTCGCCTGGCTTGACCACCTGAGTGACGTGGGTGTAGCCCGCAGTGGTCATCTGGGCGCGGAAGGCGTCGAGGTTAAGGGTCTGCCCTTTGCGGATGAGAAAAGTGCGCGCTGCGAGATAACTTACCGGGGGCAATCGATACAAGGCCGTGGCAATGGGCACCAGGGCGATATCGCATTGACCGCTGGAGAATTGCCAGAGGGTGGCCAAACGCTCGGAGACGAGGTCCTGATGCGGCGAAAAGTGATCGTAGGGCAGGGTTTCCCAGTCGGGAAGGAGATGAACCGAACGCTGTGGCGCCAACCACTGGATTTCCTCCAGGAGGCGCTGTGCCTGCCAGGCCGTTTCGGTAAGAATGACCAGGGGCAAGTGACTCTCGGCAAGGCGCGCCAGCAACAGCGCGTCGGCCGAACCGGCCGGCAGCCGAACAGTCAGCCGGAATCCTGCGTTAAATGCAGGCGCCTTCACGCCTGACGTGTGGTGAAGCTCTCACCGCAACCGCAAGCGTCAGCAACGTTGGGGTTGTTAAATTTGAATGCGGCATTCAGCCCTTCGCGCCGATAATCAAGTTCGGTGCCATCCAGATACTGAAGATGTTCGGTATTCACCAGCACCAGCACACCTTCGGTTTCAAAATGGGCGTCGGTGGGCAAAGCTTCGTCAGCGTAATCAATCACGTAAGCCAAGCCAGAACACCCAGACTGTTTGACGCTCACGCGCAAGCCGATCCCCTTGCCTCGTTTGGAAAGCGCTTGCCGAACCTGTTGGGCAGCTGCGGAAGTCAATGTCACGGCCATGATCCGTTCTCCTCCTGTCAATAACTGCACCCCTGCGGCAACTCAATGTTGCGGAGGGTCTGTCTTGTCCTTAAGATGCGCCAAGCCGCGAGAAAGTTCTTCTACTTTCCGCTCCAGCGCCTCGTTATGGCGCAATAACTGTTGCACCGCCAGCACCAACGGATCCTTGTCATCGTCCGTGGGGCCATAGGCAGTAAAACCGGTGTCGCTCTTGGCGGGCTGATGGTACTCGTCTTCCACGACCCGTCCCGGAATGCCAATGACGGTGGCTCCCGGCGGCACGGTTTTCACCACCACGGCGTTGGATCCCACTTTGGCCCCCTCCCCCACGTAAATCGGGCCAATGATCTTGGCTCCTGCCCCCACAATGACTTTGGGGCCCAGCGTGGGATGGCGCTTGCCTTTGTTCCAGGAGGTTCCGCCCAGGGTTACCCCCTGATAAAGGGTGCAGTCATCCCCGATTTCAGCCGTTTCGCCGATGACCACACCCATACCGTGATCAATGAAAACACGCCGTCCAAGCGTGGCGCCGGGATGGATTTCAATGCCGGTCAGCCCGCGCGAAACCTGCGAAATAAAACGTCCCAGCCATTTCAGGTCGTGGCGCCAGAACCAGTGCGCCAGCCAGTGCAACAGCACGGCATGAAAGCCGGGATAAAGGGAGATCACTTCCCAACGGTTGCGCACCGCAGGATCACGGTCAAAGACGATGTTGATCTGCTCGCGAATTCGGTCCAGCATTCAAGGTCCCTTTCAAAATGGGCGCGACGATCCATCATCGGCCGGGTACAAGGCTTTCAGGATACCACGCAGGATGCTGGTCTCCTCGCGCTCCATCCGGGCACGGGAAAACAAACGGCGCAGGCGAATCATCAAACGCCCCGGCTGGGCAGGGTTGAGAAAGCCGCTACCGCGCAGAACGCGTTCCAGGTGCTGGTAAAAACTTTCCATCTCTTCATGGGAAGCCAGGGGGTAATCCCGCCCCACGGCGCCACGATCCTGCAGCAACGCCTGGCGCAACTCATAGGCTGCGATCTGTACCGACGCGGCCAGATTGAGCGAACTAAAACCAGGCTGGGCAGGAATATTGGCCAGCATTTGGCAGGCATCCAGTTCGGCGTTGGAGAGACCAGCCATCTCGGTGCCAAACACCAGGGCCACGTCGCCTTGTTGCACCTCATCAGCCACCCGTTGGGCCACTTCGCGCACCGGCCGCATTTCATGTGACAGATCGCGGCGCCGTGCCGTCATGCCCACCACCAAGATCGTCCCTTGCAATGCGTCCACAAGGGAGGCATACACCTTGGCGGCAGCCAGCACATCATCTGCTCCAGCGGCCAGGGCAGTGGCCTGTTCGTCAGGAAAAAACCGCGGATTGACCAACGCAAGACGGGTCAGCCCCATGGTTTTCATGGCACGCGCCGCAGCCCCGATGTTGCCGGGATGGGTTGTGCTACACAACACAATACGAATGCGGGCCAGCATGACGTTTGACGGGGACCGGAATCAGGCGCGTGCCACCATGGGCAACAGTTGTCCGAAGATTTTCGGATTGCCTGCCACCACATGGCCGCTTTGTAAAAACTGGTTGTTGCCCTCCAGATCTGAAACCAGGCCGCCTGCTTCCTGAATAAGCAGTGTCCCGGCTGCCATGTCCCAAGGCTTCAACCCCAGTTCCCAAAACCCGTCGTAACGCCCGGCTGCCACGTACGCCAGATCCAGCGCAGCAGAACCGGGACGGCGAATGCCGGCACTCTTGCGCATCACTTCGGCGAGCATGCGCAGGTAACGTTCCTGATGCTCCATACTGCTGTAGGGAAAGCCCGAGCCGATCAGCGCGTCTTCCATGCGCAGCAGGCTGCTGACCCGCATCCGGCGATCATTGAAAAAGGCCCCGCTGCCACGCGTCGCAGTAAAGAGATCGTTGCGCACCGGATCGTAGATGACCGCCTGGGTGACAATACCCTTGTGAGCCAACGCAATGGAAGTGCAATACATCGGGAAGCCATGCAGAAAATTGGTGGTGCCATCAATCGGGTCGATGATCCACTGATATTCCGAATCGCCCACGGCACCGCTTTCTTCACCCAAAAACCCGTGATCGGGATAGGCGTCTCGCAGGATGCCAATGATGACATCCTCCACTTGACGGTCTACTTCCGTCACGAAATCTGCAGGCCCTTTTTTGGTCACTGTCAGTCGCTCGATGTCCAACGCTGCCCGGTTAATGATGTTACCCGCACGGCGCGCGGCTTTGACGGCGAAATTAAGCTGGGGATGCATGGTATGAACGGGCCCTTATTTGTGAGTAGGCATGGCAAACTGCGCACCCGCCTCAATGCTGGCAGGCCAGCGCTGTGTCACTGCTTTCTGGCGCGTGTAAAACCGCACGCCTTCGGGACCATGCGCATGATGATCCCCAAACAAACTGCGCTTCCAGCCGCCAAAACTGTGAAACGCCATGGGCACTGGAATCGGCACATTGACGCCCACCATTCCGACCCGCACGCGCGACACATATTCGCGTGCCGTCCCGCCGTCCCGGGTAAAAATGGCGGTGCCATTACCAAACTCGTGGTCGTTGACGAGTTTCAGGGCGCTGACAAAATCCGGCACACGCACCACGCACAGGACCGGTCCAAAAATTTCTTCCCGGTAAATGGTCATGTCTGGGGTAACTCGATCAAACAACGATCCCCCCAGGAAAAATCCTGCTTCATGTCCGGGCACCTTGATGTGCCGCCCATCCACGCGCAGATCGGCCCCCGCCGCAATACCGGCATCAATATATCCCACGACCCTGGCACGATGTGCTGCGGTAACCACGGGACCCATTTCGGCTGTCAGGTCCATCCCTTCCGTTACCTTGAGTGCCCGCACTCGCGGCACCAGCGCTTCCACCAATCGGTCAGCCACATTGCCGACGGCCACGGCCACAGAGATGGCCATGCAACGCTCTCCTGCCGAACCGTAGGCTGCGCCCATCAAGGCGTCCACCGTTTGGTCGAGATCGGCGTCAGGCATCACTACCATGTGGTTTTTGGCACCTCCCAAGGCCTGCACCCGCTTGCCTTGCGCCGTACCGGTGCTGTAGATGTACTGGGCAACCGGGGTGGAGCCCACAAAGCTGATGGCATCCACATCTGCGTGGCGTAACAGTGCATCCACCGCCGTCTTGTCACCCTGAATGACATTGAATACGCCATCGGGCAAGCCGGCTTCCCTGAGCAATCGGGCGAGCAATAAACTGGGTGAAGCGTCGCGTTCAGAAGGTTTCAGGATGAAACTATTGCCGCAGGCCAGGGCCATGGGCAGCATCCACAAGGGCACCATCACCGGAAAATTGAACGGCGTGATCCCGGCGCAAACACCCAAAGGCTGGCGCATGGTCCAGCCGTCTACGCCCGTAGCCATCTGTTCGGTATATTCGCCTTTGAGCAATTCGGGAATCCCGCAGGCATATTCCACCACCTCGAGGCCACGCGTGACCTCTCCATGAGCATCGGTAAAGACTTTACCGTGTTCGGCCGTAATGAGCGCGGCGAGTTGATCGTGATGCTTTTCAATCAGCTCCTTGAATTTGAACATCACTCGCGCCCGGCGCAAAGGTGACGTTGCAGCCCATCCGGGAAATGCGGCGCGCGCGGCGGCGACGGCGCGATCCACCTCGCTGACTGACGCCAGCGCCACTAGCCCCGTCACTTGCCCGGTCGCCGGGTTGAACACCTCGGAAGTGTGGCCGCTGGTGCCCGCAACGGGTTGACCTTGAATGAAATGGCCAATGGAAACGGGGGGTGATGTCATGAGGAATCCCTGCACAGAAACGGAAGAACCGGGTATTTTACCAGAATGCGCAGAAAGCTCTCCATCATTGCCCCCTTTCTTGAGGATCGCCTGTTACATCTGTTGCTCCTGATTGGATTGGGACTCGCCGTTCTTGATCCTTCGGCTGTGCCCCTGGCCCCACAGGGCATCCACATGCCCACCTTGCTTACCCTGGCCGGACTGATGCTGTTGACCAAGGGTATCGAAGTCAGCGGCGCGTTGGATCACCTGGGACGCCACATCCTCAACCACCTTACCCATGAACGCACACTGGCAATTTTTTTGGTGGCGTTTTCAGCCTTGCTCTCCACCGTGTTGACCAACGACATCGCGCTCTTCATCGTCGTTCCCCTGACGTTGGGGCTACGCAATCTGGGAGGGCTCCCCATCGAACGCCTGGTCATTTTTGAAGCCCTGGCAGTCAATGCTGGCTCGATGTTGACTCCCATCGGGAATCCGCAAAATATCCTGTTGTGGCAACTGTCGCATATGTCGTTTATCGGCTTCACCCGGCAAATGGCTCCATTGTCATGGGCATTAATGCTGATGTTGCTGGTATTCACCGCACTGGCCTTTCCCAACCAGCGCATTGCAGTCCGGCTG
>JAGWPH010000053.1 GCA_028870615.1 Betaproteobacteria bacterium | reverse complement strand
GGCATCAATTTTATCTTTAGGAATCTTGTTTCTGCTATGGGTAACTGAGGCCCCCAAGGCGCTCTCGGAAGGTTTCGGCGAATTCGAAAAGTTCTTTGATATTCTGTGCAAGGCGGGCAAGTTTAGAAAAAATGAGGTCGGTGATTATAGCCTGGGCGAATGTCATCAAACATAGTCTTTGTCTCAGGGTCGTTTCTGACAGCTTTACCGGACAGTGCATTGAGACGGTAAATCTTAACGACGCTATGTCCAATTAACGAGCTGCACTCATGGGGTTGATGAAGCACCTCTCATGACGCGACTTTGACGTCCAGGCTCTAGATTTCCCGGAGTGATGATTGTGAATGGACACTCGTCATTCCATTCATGAGGCATCCGCCGTGAACCCATCATCGATGCTGATGGCTCTTTGATCGCCTTCGGGTTGGCAGAACCTGCCCTGGCAGCAGGCGCTCTGGATCAAATCCAGCAGCAGTATCAGACTGCCAGCAGCGGCTGGATGAATGCTGCCATTCCCTACGCCAATCACTTGTTCGCGGGGCTTGCCGCCCTGGAGTTCAGTTGGGCCGGGGTTCAGTTTCTGCTCAGAAAAAATGACCTGCCCGAGTTCCTGACCTCCGTCACCCTCAAGGTCCTCTCCATCGGCTTTTTCTTTACCTTCTTGACCATGGCACCCACCTGGCTGCCCCTTATCATCGCCAGTTTTACCCAAGCGGGCTCCACGATTTCAGGCATCGCGGCCCCATGGCTCCAAGCGGGATGTTCTCCCTGGGACCCCAGATCACGGGACAGATCATCGCTGTGCTGGGAAGCCCCTCCATCAGCCTGCAGGCGCTCGGCAGCTATTTTTTCTCTGCCATTAGTCGATCTTCACCAACGAGATCCCAGACTCCACCTTTGGCCAGCGCAATTTGACGATAGCAAACGAGCAGACAGGTTCGATACTCATCGGGAAGTGACGCGCACGCCTTTTTCAATGCCTGTGCTCGGTGGATAGCGGCCCAGATCGATGTGGACTCACTGGACGAAGACGCCCTGCTGGCTGAGTTGGGGATTGACAATGAACCTGCCGGTCAGAGCGACATCACTGTGCTGCGCTATGTACGTTCTAGCTTTGAAAAGCGTGCGGCGGAGGAAGTCGCCGACCGCACGCCGTGCGCGGATTTTGAAAAATACCAGCCGCTGTTTGAGCAGGTGGAGCGGGAGTTTGAGACTGGAGTTCGCATAACGCTGCGCTTCGGACGCGATACCAGTATTGCCAGCGGGAACTACTTCATCGTCGGCGGGCAGCTTGCGTATGTTGCTGAAGTTGGTGAAACAATCAAGGCTCCGAACGGTGAAAGCGATGCACGTTTGCGCGTCATCTACGCCAACGGAACGGAAATCAACTTGCTACGCCGCTCTCTACAACGGGCGCGCTACAAAGACGACACCGGCCGTCGCCTGATCGACCCGGACATGGGGCCGCTGTTTGGCGATGCGCCAGAACCAGATGACATCGAAACCGGAACCATCTACGTGCTGCGCAGCCTGTCCAGCCATCCATTCGTAGCCGAGCACCGCGAGCTGATCCACAAGATCGGCGTGACCGGCGGCAAAGTAGAGGCCCGGATCGCTGGTGCAGAAAAGGATGCCACCTATCTGTTGGCCGACGTGGAGGTGGTCGCTACCTACAAACTCCACAACCTGAACCGCATCAGGCTGGAAAACATCTTCCACTGCTTGTTCGCCGCAGCACAGCTCGACCTGACCATCGATGACCGCTTCGGAAACCCGGTCAAGCCGAGGGAATGGTTCCTGGTGCCGCTGCATGTGATTAACGAAGCGGTTCAGCGCATTAGGGATGGATCAATTACGGAAGTGGTCTATGACCCGAAGACGGCTCGGTTGGTGGGTTGACGAATACTTCAGAAAGAGCAGGACATAAGGATATGACCATTGATGCCTCGATGCTACATAGGGTCAGTACAATACTGGTAGCGTCACCAACCGTGAAGCAGTCAGCAACTGCGCGGGTTTCGACCGCCTTCAGTTCACTGACACTAACATGGTAATTACGTGTGGCTGCATTGGGGTGTAATACTCAGCCGGGTTTGGAGATTTTCTGGTAACCAAATATTTTGCGGATTGAACTATGTTGTGACCGGTGTAAAAGTTCTCCATGTGGTCATCTTCGCAAGTCTGTCCAACTTGGCCGAGTGTCGAACTGGATTCGTAGCTGTTGCAGCCAAAATGCCGTGCTGTCCTAACAGTTTCCTGCCCCCTCCTGCACGGCCATAGCTCAGCTGGGACAAATCGCTGGCATGGCCAAGTGCGAATGCAATTTTTTCTGCTGACTCGCCAGACTCCCGCATAGATTTCCCCAGGAAATGTCGATAACAATACGCGCTGACCAGTGATTTCCGCCGCGGCCAGAGCTCTCTGGATTTTTCCCGCAGCCGTTGGGAAATACCTCCTGCGTCATAGGCGACAGTTATCGTCTGGCCTGGGCTATCAAGAACCAATTTCTCAAGATGCCGGCCCCAAGGCGTGGTCCGGTCAACGACCAGCAGTCTGAGTGGTTGACCTCTACCTTTTTCTGGGTCGATCTTGGCCCCCCTGATTCCCAGCTGCAATGTCTCATCTTTCAACCGCACGATTACCCCCATTTCCAACTCGGCAGGTCGGCAGCCGGTTGCTGAAAGTACGGCCACTGCAGCTTTAAGCCGCTCGGAATGGATGCTCTCAAATATCCGTTCGCGCCAGTCCTGGGCCAGCTTGCCAAGCCCGTACTTTTTGCTCTGTTTGGGTTTGCCGGGCATTCAGCTGCTCCTCTCCGCAGTTGTTTCCACGGCGTTGTCATGCTGCGACGGAGCCATTTCCTCCCCCTTGTCGCACCGTGCATTTTGATTCCGGGCCGGCTTCGTTCCATCGGATTTACTCAAGGTTGTTGCTCCCCTGTTACTGTCAAACTTTTACTGTCTGTATTTTGAAGCATCCGGCGCAGCAAACATAACCGCCCCCGGCTCGGGTTTATCCATTTCGTGGAAAAGCACTAGATCAATTACTTCTACCAACGGCAATCCATCCATTTCTTCCTCACCATTGTCGTCGAGTTCAAAATCACAATAACAGCAAAGAAATATGCTCGAGGCCATAAAATTGTATTCATCATCGTTCATTCCCGGATAGTGGCTTTCTAGGTTGTCTATCAAAGTTAAAGCGCTTTTATGATCTAGAGTACCAAGACCACCATTCAGGTTGGCCAGCAGTTTCCCGACAAGATTGTGAACTCTCAAGAACGCCTCTCCTACCTCACGGCCGAATTGGTATTCCTTCTCCAGTTCCCGTATTAACTTTGCATTAAATGATCCCGATGTAAATTGCATGTTTCTTTCTCCTTGCCCCGTTCTAAGTCACACGATTCTGCTGCTTCGCATTTTGATTAATCACTGCCCACCTTTGTATTAACGCCGCATCGGTTTGTTTCAGCCAACCATCCACCGGATTCTCGGCTTGAACAGGAACTCCAGCTGCGACCAATCCGAACTTCAAAAATTGGCCTTTCGCTACGATACTTGAAATAACTTTATCGAAAATTTTACGTAAGTTACACCTGTATAATTGGAAGATTAGTTGACGGCATGAAAGAGGCTTTGATTTCGCCAAATGCGAACCTGAGTAATAATGATCGGCCCCCCGAAATTGTAGCCACACGGAATGTTAGTTTTCGGCGAAACTTTCCCAGAGATAGGGGGTTTTGCCATGAAACGGAAGCGATTTGCGGTAGAGCAGATTGTAGCGGTGCTGAAAGAAGCGGAAGCTGGCATGCCGGTAGCAGATCTGATTAGGCGCATAGGCATATCTGAGCAGACGTTTTACCGCTGGATGAAGCAATATGCTGGCTTGGATTCTGACCAAGCTTGCCAACTTAAGCAACTTCAGGACGGGAATGCCCGCCTGAAGAAGATTGTGGCTGAGTTGAGCCTGGACAAGGCGATGCTGGCGGATACCCTTAAAAAAAGTGGTAAAACCTGAACCCAAGCGCCAGATCGTAGATTATTTTAAGGGCAAATATCCTATATCAGAACGCAGGGCGTGCCGGGTGGTAGACATCAGCCGCACGATTTACAACTATGAAAGCCACCGTAACCCACATACTTCGCTGCGGATGAAGATGCGGGAACTGGCTGTTACCAGGGCGCGTTATGGGTACCGTAAGATCGCGGTGCCGCTACATCGGGAAGGCTTTCCGCAGAGCATGAAGGTGATTTACCGGATCTATAGGGAAGAAGGGCTGTCATTGCGCTATCGGTCCCGGCGTCGTTCAAAGGCCCAAGCCACCCGGCCCCAGCGCATTTGCCGGCGTCCTGATGAAGCTTGGAGCATGGACTTTGTATCGGACCAGCTTGCAAGTGGGAACCGCTT
>JAGWPH010000052.1 GCA_028870615.1 Betaproteobacteria bacterium | reverse complement strand
TGCGGTTTGCAGCGGCAGCGAGTAAGCGAGGAGTGAAAGTGAGCGTTCCATTATTTGCGTTGTGGAGAGCCTTAGAATCGTGAAAGGAGGACAACGATGGCAGCCGTAATTCCAGTGATTGCCGCACTCGGCGCATTAGCATCAGTCGCAAGTTCCGTCAAAGGCCTAGCGAGTGGTGGAGGAGGCGGAGGAACCGGCCAGCAGGACGCGCTCAGGGCGGCGATTGCTCGCCGGACCCCTGATATGATGGCGCAGACAGGCGGTGGTGCGGCTCCACAGTTTACCGCGAACCTCTCGGCACAGGATGCTGGACTGCCGGGGATGAACATGGACGCCCTCAAGGAATTGCAATCGCAGTTCCCTGGCGCTGGTGGGGGAGGGACCTAACATGGAGATGGCGGGCAATGCTTGGTCGTCTGCGCTTAGCGGACTCAGTACGCTCGGAAGTGGGGTAGGCAATGTCGCGTCGAAAGCTCCTGGTGGGGGCTGGGGCGCAGGACTCTTAGGCCTCTCGGCGCTTTCGGATGTGATGGGCGCGATGAGCCGAGCGAGCCAAGCCTCCAAGCTCGACGCCCTGCGGAAGCAGGCGCTCTCCCCGGCAGCCAACGAAGAGATTACACGACAAGTCTTGTCGAATCTCGCGCAATTCGGCGTTTCCGCCGATAGCGGCGTGGCACGGCAAGCGGTAGCGCGAGCCTTGGCCGAAGCGCAACTCCAACGAGTGCAGGCCGCCTCCGGTATGATCCCACAAGGCGTTGGCTCCACGGGGTCCATCGGCAATACGGCGTTTCAACTGATGCAACTCGCCGCGCTCGGTGGGCGTCGAGAGCCGAGCATTGGGGCCATGCCCGCCACGAGCAGCGGGACGGGCTACACGCCCTCAGGCAGCGGCTTCTCCCTGCCGACGGATGGGTCTGCGATGCGCGTGTCACCGGAGTCCGGAGAATTGTTCGGCGCATATGACGTTGGGCTTCCAGGAGGGCTATAGCCATGCCTCGCGGGGCGTTTGAGTTTCTGCTTCCAGATATGCTGGCCTCGCTCTCGACGCTGGGCGCGGCCTATCCTGCTGGACAAGTGGCGGGCATGGAGAAGGTGTCACAGATCAACGCACGGGACATGGAGCAACAGTTACGGGTACTCCAGATGATGAACGAGCAGCGGAAGCTCAATACGCCAAAATGGAGCTTTCATCAGGGGGTGGCGATCCCGATTTCCCCGACAGGAGAACTCGGTCAATCGGTGGCGCTTCCCGTGCCACCCAAACAGTTTCCTCCACTGAAGCCAAAGGAGCAGCTTGAAGCTGATGCGATCAAGAATCTGACGCCTGAAGAGAAGGACACGCTCGGCAAGCGGTTGCTCGCCGGACAAGAGAAGATTCCACAAACCCTCCAGGCCCTCGCCACGTCCTACATCGATAAAGGGACGCCGTTTGACACATGGCATCCGCAAGTCAAGGAATGGTGGGCGAAACAAATGACTGTGACGCCACATCCCGTAGCGACGGTATTGAATAAGGCAGTGAGGGACGGCAAAGCCTCACTCAATCCTGCCGAGCGCGACATCTTCAATCGGACCATGAGAACTGGAACGCAGCAACAGAAGAACATGGATTACAATGCGAAGCGCTGGAACCTGGCGCTCCGAGCATTAGGTAAGCCTGTTACTGATCCAGAAGTGCAAAAGCTCACTCCGCAAGAGGCGCAGCAGGCATTGAATAAGCTCAAACAGGACTTCCTCGGTGGTCTCTTGAGTGGTGGTCAGGGTGGGCTTCTTGGAACTCCAGCAGCGAAAAGCCAACCCAAGACGGCTGAGGATTTGTTCAAGATGATGGATGAAGAAGGCGGGAATGATACGTCGTCGGAATAAGGGCGGGAGTCATTGAATGGCCCTTAGAGAGCGTGACCCTGGGCTAGAGGCACATCTGAAGGAGTACCCTACTCCTCCCGATGGCGGAGGGCTCCCGTCACCTACGCTGAAGCCAGAACTCTTTGAATCGTATCTCAAGCTGCCACCAGAGGAACGCGCAAAGGTCGATGCGAGTCCAAAGGGGAAGGTGTTTCGTGGCTTCGCTGGACTTCCCGCCACTGAGCGCAACAAGTTCCTGAAGGAGTTGAAGGCGAAGCAAGCAGACTACAGGGCAGCGCGACAGCCCGCAACGGTCGAGTCTGAGACACTTCGACCGCCAGACGTGCTCATTCCTGGCGTGCTTGGTATGGGCCGCGTCACGATGGACCCAGTAGACTTTCTGACCGGCGCGGGTATGGGGGCGCTCACAGCTGGCTTGGCGAAGCAAGGAGTAAAGTCGGCCATCTCCGAGGCGGTGAAGTCCGGGGCGGCGTTTCAGACAGGCGGCCTCTCGCAAGTTCCATCCGTGCTCAAGAACCTTCCGGCGTTTGTTCGTAATCTTCGTCAAGGCATGGCCGGTGAACCGCATACAGCTGTCCCTCCTGCCGAGACTCCACCGTCAGTACCTCCTCTACGTACCTCTTCGGCTGTTCCGCCCAAAGTCTCAGGCATCCCCATGCCACCGTCGCCCATTCAACGGCCAGCTTTACCTCCCGCGTCAGGACTTCCGGCGTCACAGTCCTCGACTCGGCAGGCGCTTGTGGATCGGCTGGCGAAAGCCAAAGCGGAACGGCTCAAGACTCCTGCGCCAGTCGCGGAACACCTTGAGCAACTGCGAGAACAAGTAGCCCCGAAGACCAAAGACCCGCTGATCGATGCTCTCAAGAGCCTCGGATACAAGGCTGTGGACGCGAATCAACTAGCCAAGGAGCATTCGACCGGAACGATGGAAGAACGGATCAAGCAGGTCTTTATGGCGGAAGGCAGGAAGCTGGCCCCGGCCACACCACCGTCAGCGCCCACAGCGAAACCATCACAAGCTACGCCTACTGTCGTTGAACCCGCAGCGCCAACAGCGGTTGACACTCGGATGCAAGCCATCCAGCATGAAGCCGAAGGGGCTACTGGGCTGCCTACTGGCAAGCAATACGGTTCCGTAGAGACCGAGATGGGGCCGCAATCGGTAGCCATCGGTGCGGCCAAGTCGTTTCGTGAACAATTCGCCGATTTGTATCCAGAGTTTCGGAATCTGCCAGATGTCGGCCCGAAAGCGATTGCCGAGGCGATCAAGAAGGATAAGAACAATAAGCTCTACACGATTATCAAGGATGAGGTGACGCAACAGATTGAGCGGGAGAAGGTCTCGCCTGAAGCTGTGGCACAGCGTCCCTCTGACTTTGAGGCGTTTTCTCAAGCGGTCGATGAGTTGGCGGCGCAAGAGAAGGCGACAGTTCCACCCGTAGCCGTTCAACCCAAACTCTTCCAGACGCAAGCCACGATGCCGCCTGAAGGCTTGCAGGCGAAAGCGCCACAGGTGGAGCATGGCGAGTTATTGGAAGGGTTCAAGAAGCCAGAGCCGGAAGCGCCGAAACTCCCGCTTGGCGACATGGCCCCTGCTGGTGGTGCGCCACGAGCGGTTGAGGACATCCAGGCGGCGGCTGAGCGTGGCGTGGCCTCTCCGATGGTGCAGCCATTGGTTCACACGCAAGCCCTCAAGCAAGCGGTGCAAGCCGTCACCGACTTTATGACCGAGCAGGGCCTCCGTGTCGATCCCAACGGCCCTCGCATCAACGTACAACTCATGGAATATATCGCCAACGGGCAAGTCCGGCCCATGCGCCTCTTGGAGTGGTTTGAGCGGCGAGGATTGGACTTTGACGAAATCTTCAGCCAAGCGGGGATGGAAACCGCCAGTGAGTCTGGTCGGCTCCTGCAAATCTGGTCACGGGCCGCGCAGGTGTTAGGACGCAGCCGTGGCCCTGCGGCGAAGTTGCTCGGAGAAAAAGCTCAGCGGATGACCGATACCATCCGTGTGCAAACCGGCTCCCCGGAGGCCGTCAAGAGTACCGTTGAGCGGATCGTGGGGCCGAAGCGCCTCAGTGAAGTCGAGGAGATTATTGCCACGCTTGGAAAAATGGATCGAACGAACCGGTTGGGGATCAATCGGTTCCTGTCGGACATTGCGAACAAACCGCTTTCCAGTAAGCTCTTTGAACTCTATCTCAATGGGCTCATCTCCTCCCCGGTGGCGCTACAAGCCAAAGCGGTGGGTGATCTGATTCAGAAGTCCTTTATGCTGAGCGAACGCAAGCTTGCCAGCACGATTGATCCCGCTATTGCTATCCTGTCACGTCGGCCACGTGAGCGGTTTGCCGGGGAAGCGTCAGCAGACCTCTTCGGCTGGGCCTCCATGTTCAAAGAGGGATTTCGACGTGGCATGAAGGCGTATACGACCGAAATGCTAGACGAGAACGCCTTGGATGCGACACGGCTCCCCGCGATTCCAGGACAACTCGGACGCACGATTC
>JAGWPH010000007.1 GCA_028870615.1 Betaproteobacteria bacterium | reverse complement strand
TGCCACGGTTATCTGGATTGGAGGTTCTGGCCCGCACCCGCGCACGCGGGCAGGACATACCCGTATTGATCCTTACGGCACGTGATGCGATCGGGGACAAGGTTACCGGTCTGGACGCTGGAGCAGACGATTATCTCGTAAAACCCGTGGCAATCGAAGAACTCGCTGCCAGAATTCGTGCACTGGCCCGGCGCCGGGTTGGGAGATCATCCCCTTTACTAACCCACGGCAAAATAACCCTGGACCCTGCTGCACGCGTGGTGACTGTTTCCAACGAGGTTATTGAATTATCCGGGCGTGAGTTCGACCTATTGCAGATGCTTCTTGAGAACGCGGGGCGAGTGCTTACGCGAACGCAACTTGAACAGTCGCTTTACGGCTGGCGGGACGAGCCTGATAGCAATACGCTGGAAGTACGCATCCATCATCTTCGCAAAAAGCTGGGTAGTGATCTGATACGCACGCTACGCGGTGTCGGTTACACCATTCCCAAGTGACTACAGCCTGGTTTTCACTGCGTCAACGGCTGCTTTTTCTCCTGCTGGGTGGCGTTACAGTAGCGTGGGTATGCACGATGTTATTCAGCTATGTTGACGCCCATCACGAAATCGATGAATTGTTTGACGCCCAGCTTGCACAGGCCGGCCAGGTCTTGCTTGCCTTGGCCAACAAAGAGGGGGAAGGGGCTGAGGACATGGGCGAATTGGCGCACAAGTATCAGCGCCACGTACGTTTCCAGATATGGAACGCGCAGGGGAGACTATTGCTGCACTCTTTCAATGCGCCCATAGCGCCGATGACGACTACGGAAGGATTCTCGGATTCGAGTGACCGTGAAGGGCAATGGCGGCAATTTAGTCGCTGGAATGATAAACATGATTTGAATGTGCAAGTCAGTGAGAATCATCGGGTAAGAGATGAGCTGTCTAGCCATATCGCCTGGCGCTTGCTGCTCCCTGCATTGTTCAGCTTGCCCCTGATCGGCCTTTGGGTCTGGATTGCCACCTGGAAGGGGTTATCGATACTTAACAGCATGGCAAGCCAGATTGCCAGTCGTGATGCACGGCAACTGCATCCGATAGAGCTGGTTTCGGCGCCCAAGGAAATCAAGCCCATGATTGAGGCCCTAAACAGTCTTTTCAGGCGCGTGGAATCCGCTCGTGAGTCCGAACATCGTTTCACTGCCGATGCGGCACATGAGTTAAGAACCCCTCTTGCAGCACTTCAGGCCCAACTGGATGTTGCTTTTCATGCAAGAGATGACAACGAGAGAGATCATTCCCTGGAGCAGTTGCGCAATGGAATCTCCCGTGCCAGCCGCCTGATCGATCAGATGTTACTGCTTGCTCGCCTCGATCCCAGGTCAGGGGTTCCCAGCCCGGAAAATGTCGATCTGGGGAAATTGGCTGAGAACGTGTGTGCCGATTTTGGAACGGAGATTGTCTCGAAAAACCTGGATTTTGAATTAATGGCGGAACCGGAATGCAAGGTTATTGGTCAGGTTGAGTGGCTTCGTGTCTTGATACGCAATCTGGTAGACAATGCCGTGCGCTATACACCGGATGGCGGTCATCTGCAGGTGTACGTCACACGCGAAAATGCGGGGTGCCACCTGGTAGTTAAGGATAGTGGCCCGGGAATTCCTCTTGAAGAGCGAGAATCTGTTTTGCATCGTTTCTATCGTGCACATCAAGGCGATCAACCCGGAACCGGGCTGGGGCTCGCAATCGTTGTGCGGATTGCAGAACTGCATGGGGCTCTTTTCGAATTTCGTACCGGCGTGAACGGCATAGGCCTGGAAGCGCATGTTATCTGGGGGGCTAATAAGTCGCAGGAGTAGTCCCCATGTTGGCCCGGAATACGGTCACAAAAGCTTCATCTCGCTGTAACAAAGCGGTCACGACAGCATGGCCCAATGATGCAACTCTAAATGGGCACTATGCAGACAACCGAAACCAGGATATTCGATCACCCCTCTCATAACCGAGTGGAAGTTCACACGGCAGGCGAAGCGTTCAATTATCGCACCATCTGGATTTCCGATATCCATCTCGGTACCCCCGGCTGCAAGGCCGAGTACCTGCTTGATTTTCTGCGTTGCCACGAAGCCGATACATTTTATTTGGTGGGCGACATTCTGGACGGTTGGCAGCTCAAAAAGGGGTGGTACTGGCCCCAATCCCACAACGATGTCATTCAGAAACTGCTCCGAAAAGCCCGCAAGGGAACCAGAGTGGTTTATGTACCGGGCAACCATGATGAGCTGGCCCGCCAGTTCGTCGGACTGGCTTTCGGAGACATCGAGGTGGTCGAAGACGCCGTTCACCCTTTAGCCGATGGCCGCAAGCTCTGGGTGGTGCATGGCGATTTGTTTGACGGTGTCACCGAGCATGCGCGCTGGCTATCGCACCTGGGAGACAACCTCTATACACTGATTCTCAAGTTCAATCAGTGGCTGAATGCTATCCGTGCTCGCCTGGGGATGCCTTACTGGTCGGTATCCCAATATCTCAAGCAGCAAGTCAAAAATGCGGTCAATTACATTGCGGCCTTCGAAGAGGTGATGACTGAGGAAGCAAAACGCCGTGGCTGCCAGGGTGTTGTGTGCGGCCATATCCACAAGGCTGAGATCCGTGACATCAATGGCATCCTCTATTGCAACGATGGCGACTGGGTGGAGAGCCTTACGGCCCTGGTGGAAACATTTGAGGGCGAACTCAGGATCATCGAATGGCGCAACCGGGTGGATGCGCCCTTTAATCTTCGAGCAGTTGTACTTGAAGACATTATTTCCGCAGGAGCTTTGCCATGAAGATCATGATTGTCACAGATGCCTGGGAGCCCCAGGTCAATGGGGTGGTGCGCACCCTTAAGAACACCCGAAAGGAGTTGGAAGCCATGGGCCATCAGGTGGAAATTCTGACTCCGCTGGAGTTCAGAACCCTGCCGTGCCCTACTTATCCGGACATTCGTTTGTCCCTGTTCCCCGGTGCCCGAGTGCGCCGGCGCATTGGGGCCTACAGCCCTGACGTGCTGCATATTGCCACCGAGGGACCGCTTGGGCTGGCGGCCCGCGCCCATGCCCTGCGGCGCGGAATGGCATTTACCACGGCCTACCACACCCGTTTCCCGGAATATGTCAAAGCACGATTTGCCGTCCCGCTTTCATGGACCTATGCCTTTCTGCGCTGGTTTCACGGCCCGTCCCATGCCGTCATGGCACCTACACCCGTGGTCATAGCCGATCTTCAAAAGTATGGCATTGGCAAGGTAGTATTGTGGAGCCGTGGCGTGGATTTGGATATTTTCAGGATGCAGCGAATCAACAAACTCAATACCGACCCCCCTATCTTTTTGTATGTGGGCCGCGTGGCCGTGGAAAAAAATGTCGACGCATTCCTTGACCTGGATCTGCCGGGCTCGAAATGGGTCGCCGGCGAGGGTCCTTCCCTGGCGCGCCTCAAGCAGTCTCATCCCGATGTAAATTACCTCGGTGTTCTAAATCAGGTTCAGTTGGCGGAAGTGTACGCATCAGCGGATGTGTTTGTGTTTCCCAGCAAGACCGACACCTTTGGACTGGTGCTGCTGGAGGCCATGGCCTGCGGTTGCCCGGTGGCTGCATACCCGGTGACGGGGCCCCTTGATGTGATCGGATCTTCTTCGGCTGGCGCGCTCCATGAAGACCTTCACTCTGCTTGCCTGGAGGCATTAAAAATACCGCGTGAAGTTGCACGCGCACATGCCGAACAGTTTTCATGGCGTAGCGCCACCCAACAGTTCCTTAACCATTTGCGACCATTGCCGGAATCGGGCGCTGTGAGCACAGAGAAAATGTCCGATGAGTTCAGGCCACGATCAGTCTGAAAGTCCCCATAAAGGAAAATCAGGGCTGCGCCGCATCTGGAATGCGGTGGGTTATTCGATCCACGGATTATCCGACGCCTACCGGCATGAAAGTGCCTTCCGCCAGGAAGTCATACTGTCGCTCGTCCTGATCCCGGTTTCATTATTCCTTCCCGCTTCAGGCGCGGGCCATGGCTTGATGGTAGGCAGCGTTTTGCTGGTCTTGCTGGTGGAACTTCTCAACTCCGCCATCGAGGCGACAGTGGATCGCATCTCCCTGGATGATCATCGCCTGGCCAAACGCGCCAAGGACATCGGCAGTGCCGCTGTTATGGTGAGCCTTGCCAACGTGGTTGCGACATGGACGTTGGTATTGTTTTTCTGACCGACAAGTCGCTTCACGAATATTTCATAAATTCATCATGGGCTGGTAAAACTGATTCGGCATATTGGTTCGTATCTTGTTACCGAGGATATTGTGACCATGTTGCAACAGGAAAAAGCGCAGGACACGCAACGCCCACGCCTGGTTTTCCAGTACGCCCGCTCTGGCACCGACATTCGTGAAGCCCAGAAGCTGCGCTGGCAGGTATTTGCTGAAGAAATGGGTGCGCGGCTCAGCAGTGCCGAGCCCGGAATCGATTGCGATCGCTTTGATGATCTTTGCGACCACCTGCTGGTCCGTGATACCCGAAGCAACGAAGTGGTGGGCACCTACCGCATCCTCAATTCGGCCCAGTCCCGGGTGGCGGGTGGGTTTTATTCCGACACCGAATTTGACCTCTCGCGACTTGAACACCTGCGCCCACGAATCATGGAAATGGGGCGGGCCTGCGTACACCCAGACTACCGGACCGGAGCTACCGTCGTCACCCTTTGGGCCGGGCTGGCCGAGTACATCAAGACCCATGGGGTGCAATACCTGATGGGATGCGCCAGCATCAGCATGGCCGATGGCGGGCATGCCGCGGCCAGCATTTACCGGCAACTGGAAAGCTGTCATCCGGCCCCCGCCGAATGGCGGGTTTTCCCTCATTGCCCGTTGCCTCTGGACCGGCTGGACAGCAGCGTCCCCGCCGAAGTGCCGGCACTGATCAAAGCCTACCTGCGCGTGGGCGCGTATGTGTGTGGCGCGCCAGCCTGGGATACCGACTTCAATACCGCCGACTGTCTGCTGCTGTTACCCACCGCCAATATGGATCATCGATATTCCCGGCACTTCATGAAGCAGTCGGCCACGGAAAAAGTGCTGTGAGTTTGCGGAAGAATCGTTTACGGAGGCTCTACAAAATTATCGTCACGATGGGTGCCCGAGAAGATGCCTGCTTCATGTTGATTAAAAGGCACTAATCAACTTCGTCTGCACTGTGTGGTTCGAAATGCTTGATCGGCGGTTTCGAATCACATTCAGGCCTGTCTTGCCGGGTCTGTTGTTTTCTGTACTGACAGTCTTTTGCGTGATTCTCCAGCAATCCGTTTATGGTGGTAGTCACTATTTTGCAATAGGCACAACGATAGACATGGTGGTGTTCTTCAACTTTTTCTTGCGGATAATCAATGTAAAATGGCTTTATCATGTCATTGGAGTGTAGCGGCTATTCAAGGTTGATGTCCATTGATTCTGGCCGGCAAGTTTTCGTGGTGGGGCCCGAAGCATCCATTGGTTAGGGTGTTGGCGCCCATGCTGTTTTTACCAACCAACGATCAGCTTATTTCATTTTGGAAGGCAGTTTGATCGTTTCCCCGTCTACCCTAAACGTGCCTTTACCTTGATGATGAATTGTTTGTGGATTTTTTTGTGACTTATCAATCCATGCCGTGATGGCTTCAAGAATGAAAAAATTATATTTTGCAACCAACTTCCTATCAACGATCTTACATTCAAGATTGGCATAGCACTCATCGATGAGCGGGGCCTTGACACATGATGCGGACACTGGCGTCAGGTTATATTTCTTGAACTTGTCCACCTTTCGCCCTGAACAGTTTCCGCAGCCCACCACTTTTTTTGCCAGATCCACGGTTGGAATGTTGATCACGCACTCTCCGGTGGACTCCAGGTTGCCAAATGAGTAGTTTCGATTGCTAATCACACAACCTACAAGCGGCGGCTCAAATTCAATCATGGTGTGCCACGACATGGTCATGATGTTCGTACGGCCCTTACAAGCAGTCGTCACCATCACGACCGGCCCGGGCTCAAGCAGCCGATAGACCTCGGACAATGGAAATGGGGTTTTCAACATCACACGCTCCGATCACGAATCAAGGGGGCCTGTTCTGTACCCCTTGATAAAATTAATTGTACAAAATTCACCCTTGAGGGCATGCCCCTGTTTCCTCTAGAAAGAAGATCCGGGCTGTTTTAAGAAATCGATTTCCTCCGGCGTCGATATACGCCCGATAATTGCATTGCGGTGAGGATAGCGGCCGAAGCGCTCAATAACAGCCTTGTGCTTGAGCTCATACGCCAGGCTGCCTTCGAGCCCAGGCCGGGCAAACAGCTTGACGGCCTGTTCATGAATGGACAGCGACTCGCTGTGCATGTAGGGCATGATCAGAAACGCAACCCTTGACCCCCGTAACACGTCCATCAATCCTTGCGCCACTGCTTCCTGTGCAAGGGCCAACGCAAGAGCATCGAATGCAAATGCCTGCGCAGTACCCCGAAACATATTGCGCGAGAACTGGTCGAGCACGATGATCTCGGCCAGACGTCCCTCTGCGGTAGTTCGCCATCCGAATAATTCGCCGCGACTGGCAGCATAGTGCACCGCTTTGAATCGTTGCCTTATCAGCGCGTCAAACCCAGGGTCATTCTTCCACCACAGTTTTGGGTCAGTCTGCTCGAACCAGAAGTCGATGACATCGGAGGAATTCAAGTGATTTACCTGAAGGTTGAGCTATCGAAAAGCGGGCCACCGCCTGTGTGCCGAAATTGGAGCATCCCAGTTGCCGTTATATGCACCACTCATACACCTTCCCGGGGAATGAAATCAAGCCGTATTCAACGATCAATTATTGTGATTCAAGACATTGTTATTAAGCCAACTCCACGCAATGAACAACTGCACGGCCACGGCCAGAATTCCATTAATCAGCAGCGCGTGATCCACGCCAAGCAGACTTACGGTCACACCTGTCAAGAGACCGCCAAGCGAAATTCCCCCTCGCATTGCGAGCATAAAAAGGCTGACTGCCTGTCCTCGAAGTTGTGCCGGAGACTGGGTCTGCAACAAGGTGTTGACCGAGATATTGGTGATGCTCATTGACAGTCCCGCAAGCGCCATCAGGATTGGCAGTGCCCAGAACCATGGGTTGATCGCAACAAATGCGAGGGTTATTCCGAATGAAACTGCAAACACGGAGCCAATCATCCGCCGGTCGCTATGGGTATCGATAAGAAGAAGTACGATGGCACCAACAAGTGCGCCAACGCCAAACGAACTAATGGCGATGCTGAATTGCATGGCATTGCCTTGGAGCATATTTTTAACCAGCACAGGGCAAAAAGTAATGAGTGGTCCGCATAAAATGCTTGATGCAAAAACCGTCATCAGCCCCCCTCTCAGGTTTGGCATGCGAATCACTTCAAGCAAGCCGGCAAATGGATGGCGACGATCAAATACATCGCGTGCATTGGTTCTGATATTTTGTCGCGGCAGAATCCATAAAGCGACGAAGATAAACGGCAGATAGGATACGGCACTGATTGCGAAGCATCCGACAGCGCCGACACTTACCAGCAGAACACCTGCGATAGCTGGGCCAAGGATGCGTGAAAGATTGAACTGTGTTGAATTAAGGGCGAGCCCCGCAGCAATCTGATCGTGTTTGACGATGGTGGACACGATGGTCTGAAAAGACGGCATCGACAATGCATCCGTAATCCCTATAACCAGTGACAGTGTAATTACCATCCATGGGCTCACAGCACCAGTGAGTAAAAGCACTACCAGCAGTGTGGGACAAAGCATTTGAATCGACTGAAAGGTGGCTATCACCCTTCGCCGGTCGGCACGGTCTGCCAATATTCCCCCTGCCAGTGTCAGAAACCATATTGGTGCGCCGAGAGCAAACACATCCAATCCAAGCAGGAATGGTGAAGCCCCAAGGCTGAGCAAGAGCCAGGGTTGGGCCACCTGCTGCGCCCAAGTTCCGATATTTGAAAGGAAGCTGGCAAACCAGAAGGTGCCGAAGCGTCGGGTTTTTAGAAGGCTGATTGATTCGCCGAATGTCGAGCCAAAGCCTGTTCCTGTTTTTTGAATATCAAACATGAGTCACATGCTGACAGCTTTTAATGAACAAGCCAACAATGGCTCCAGGCCAGCGGATTGGTTCGTACTAACAGACTGTTGAACACCAAAAGTGGAGAGCCACCGACCGTTCCCGGCCGATGGCGACTGATTGCGATTCCGGCGCGAGGCCTATGAACAAATGAGAAATGGGTTGTTAATCATTTGCGCTTCTGAAATGTTCCTACGAGTTCGGCCTGCGCGATGATATGGCCCTTCATCTGTGCCTCGACAACCGCCTTGGTGGGCCTGTCAAGATCAGGCAGCACCGTGTCAAGCGCATAGAGCTTGTGAAAGTAGCGGTGCCGGCCAATCGGCGGGCAGGGGCCGCCATAGCCAGTGCGGTTCCAATCGTTGAGTCCCGACAAGGCCCCGGCAGGCAATGGTTTCACCGCTTCCGGAAGAGCGTTTATGCTCGCCGGTATGTTGTACAGCACCCAATGGACCCAGGTCGTCTTCGGGGCCGCCGGATCCGGGGCGTCGGGATCATCAACGATGAGCACGAGGGTCTTTGCACCAGGCGGGACCCC